>JABMPI010000598.1 GCA_013203755.1 Bacteroidota bacterium | reverse complement strand
TGTTGCGAATGAATATCGATTAATTGTAAACCCAATTCACGTAATATTTTCAAATTAACAGGAGTATCATTTATAAATGCCCTCGACTTGCCAACTGGAGTAATTTCTCGTCTTAAAATAGTTACCGGATCATAATCTAAATCATTACTTTCAAAAAAGGGTTGAACTTTATAATCACCAACATTAAAAACGCCTTCAACTATACATTTTTTAGTTTTATCTTTTAAAACCAACAAATCAGCCCGGTTACCTAATATTAAACCAAGAGCACCTAAAATAATCGATTTCCCCGCACCAGTTTCACCTGTTACAGTATTTAGGTTTTTATGAAATTCAACCGAAAGTCTATCAATTAAAGCGTAATTTGAAATAGATATTTTGGCAAGCATTTTATACTGATGTTTTGTACAATTAAACTATACGAAGATGGATTAAAAAAACAAAATTACAAATTACAACGATCAAATAATTCAATTTTAGAAACATGATTCTAATTTTTGACAAATTAAACTGAGGATTTGAAAAAATATATTTTTGGGTAGTTTGTTAAACGTGTTTTTATGGTAATTACAAACCTTCGTTTTCTGCTATCTTTTCGTATTTACTACCATTAGAAGGATCAACTTCATTCAAAATCGTCATCACCCTGTTTCTTTCATCCGGGAATGATTTTGAAAAGATATTTACCAATTCATCTGCTTTTGAATCGAAAAACATTTGCAGAATATATAATGAAGGCCGGCGACGAAAAACCTTTTGAATATCGCGCAAACATTGAGCTATATTTGCCCTGCCTTCTTCTGGTTTATCCGACATTAAATCCAAACCATCGCGATGGTAGGTATACATACATTGGCGATAATCAGAATACGATTTATTCATAATATTCTCCAACAACCAATACCTGTTTCTTTCACTTTCAAAGGCTTTCCACCCTTTTTCGCGGGCATTTTGCGAGTTATTTACAATGGCCTGAGCTTTCTGGAAAAAGGGAGTTCCTCCTTCCAGAGAAAAACTGTCGTAATCGAAACCAAGAATTACATAAGCGTAAAAGGCAAGAATATTAGTGAGATTATCGCGGTTTGATGTTTCGTTAAATTCCAGGGGTTGAAACTCTACATAACGACAATGGAAATCATTATCCTTAATATTTAATATGGTAGTTTCGTAGCTGGAATTAAAAATAGGTCGTTTTAGCTGAACCTGTATCGAACCCCGAAATTCGTCCGCTGAAAGTTGCTCATCTAGCCGGATTGCGATGTTACACCTAATTTTTTCATCGTAACTATAAACATGCTCCGTCCATTTTCGGTTATTCATAAACTCGTATAAATCGGACTGCATTGTACGAAACAAATTTTGATTTGCACCTTGAATCCTCTGCGATGAAACAGAAATATTGCACCTAAGCTCCTGTGCAAACCCGCCTGTTGCAACTAAAAATATGAAAAGGAAAAATATGGTTGTTTTTTTCATAAAACTCAATATAGAGTTTAAAAATATAAAAATTAACTAAAAGAAATCGTTTTAATTTAGCAATGCTATTACTTTCTCTACAATATCAGCTGCTACTTTTTTCTTACTTTTTAACTCAAAAACTTGCTGATTATTGCCTTTATCTATTATTGTAATTTTATTGGTATCCACTTGAAATCCTGCACCCTTCTCGTTAAGTGAATTCAAAACAATAAAGTCCAGATTTTTCTTCTCCAATTTTTTTTGTGCATTTTCAATTTCATCATTAGTTTCCAAAGCAAAACCAACCAACATTTGATTTTCCATTTTTACTTCGCCTAACGATGCGGCAATATCTTTTGTGGGTTGCAATTCTAAATTCCAATTCTCTTTACCCCTCTTCGTTTTTTTATTTTCGGCATAAACAGGAGTAAAATCGGAAACAGCAGCACACATAATTGCACCATCGCAATTGGGGAAATTCGTCATACTTTCAGAATACATTTCAGAGGCAGATTCTACTGAAATAACTTTGATGTTTGTGTTTTTTGTTGAAACCGAAACAGGCCCTGAAACTAAAATAACTTTAGCTCCATTATTTGCCAGCCCTTCAGCCAGCGCATATCCCATTTTCCCTGAAGAGTAATTGCCAATAAAACGTACCGGATCAATTTTTTCGAAAGTAGGCCCTGCAGTTACTAAGAAGGTTTTATTACGAAGTTTTTTTTTTCTATCGAAATAATCGACAACGATTTCCAAAATATTCTCCGGCTCTTCCATTCGGCCTTTTCCCTGGAGTCCACTAGCCAATTCACCTTCGCCTGGTTCGATTATAGTGTTTCCATAATCTATTAAAGTAGAGATATTTCTTTGAGTTGAAGGGTGGGCAAACATATCTAAATCCATGGCAGGCGCTACAAAAACCGGGCACTTTGCCGACATATAAGTTGTTACCAACATGTTATCTGCAATTCCGCCAGCCATTTTACCCATTGTAGTTGCAGTGGCCGGAGCAATTATCATTAAATCGGCCCATAATCCCAAATCTACATGGCTATTCCAGACACCATCGTTTACACCAAAAAACTCGCTAACAACAGGTTTTCCCGACAATGCAGATAAGGTAACAGGAGTTATAAATTCTTTCCCTGCATTGGTAATTACCACCTGAACTTCGGCTCCTTGTTTAATAAGTAACCTTAAAAGTATAGCTGCTTTGTAGGCAGCTATACTTCCGGTAATTCCTAATATTATTTTTTTTCCTTCAAGTCTCATGCAGACTCAGGTTTTAGATGCGTTGTTTATTCTCGCGTGTTGGGTTACGATGATAAATTTCACCTTCTTTTAATTCCTCAAACGCAATTAACGTTGGCTTAGGAAGACGTTCGTAAAATTTTGAAATTTCAATTTGTTCCCTATTTTCGAAAATCTCTTCAAGATTATCGGTATATGAAGCAAATTCCTGTAATTTCTGATTCAATTCCTCTTTTAATTCCGACGAAATTTGATTTGCTCTTTTAGCTAAAAGCATTACCGTTTCATAAATATTTCCGGTTTCCTGTGTCAAAACTTCCAAATCGCGAGAAATAGTTGACGGAGCTGCTTTTGTTTTTTTATAATCCATATTCTAATTAATATTTATTTCTTCTACTTTATAATTCAACATTTTAGAAGTGGTACTATAAAATTTTGCCACCTCTTTTTTATATTTACTTTCCGGGTATTCATCAACAAATGTAAAATATTCGTCGAGTGCACTGGAAAGGCGTACTTCTTGTTTATCTGAAACACTACCAACTGCCAATAAGTATTTAGCCTTCAATAGCATATATCTTAGTTCTTCTCTATATTTACTGTCAGGATGTTTATTTAAGCTATTGTCAAGCGCTATTACTGCTGCTTTAAAATTTTCAAAATCGAAATACAATTTAGCACTTAAATATGATTTATACACCAATTTATCGCGCAATTCATCAATTAGACGATTGGCTTCGTCAACCCTTTCATTAAAAGGGTACAGGTTAATGTACAACTGAAGTGCATCAATTGCGTCTTGTGTTACCGATTGATCTAAACGTGCTTTAGGCGATATTAAGTATGCACAGTAACCTGTCATGTATTGCGCTTCTTCAACATACTCGCTAGTGGGGTACTCTTTAATTAATGTTTTAAAATAATGACCGGCCATTAAATAATCTTTTTGCCCAATCATACTTTTGGCATAAAAATAGTAGATTTTATCTGACTTGCTCGTTCCCCTGTATATATTTACCAGTTCCTGAAAAAGTGTTCCTGCTTTCACATAATCACCTTCCTCGTAAAATTCAACTGCTTTTTTATATTTAAATTCGTAATCGGTACTTTTTACAATTTTATTAAAGCTACCGCAAGAACTTAAAAACACCGCCAACACTACCAATCCCAATCCTAAATTTCTCATTTTCCTAAACATTGCGCAAAAATATACTTTTTTTACTTACATGAAACTAAATGAATACTAATTTTTCAACGTATTTAGCGTTAAAATGTTTTTCGTACTAAGTTCATTTTGAGTTTCATACAATTCAATTCTATTTATTTCGAAGCGTGAAAGTAGTTATGAAAATTAAAGAACGTGCTACCACTTAGTATATTTTAACATATTTGGCAAAAATTTAAAAAAGTTTACATTTGCACTTTAATAAAATTCAAAAATCATACATCGTGGATATATTTGAAAAAATCAGAACAAATCAGGGAGATCTTGGTAAGTATATGAAACAAGTTCATGGCTATTTTGCTTTTCCAAAATTGGAAGGCGAGATTGGTGCAAGAATGAATTTCAGAGGAAAAGAAGTTCTTTCGTGGAGTTTAAATAATTATCTGGGTTTGGGAAACCATCCTGAAATTAGAAAAACTGATGCTGAAGCTGCTGCTCAGTACGGAATGGCTTATCCAATGGGGGCTCGTATGATGTCGGGACAAACCAAAAAACACGAAGAACTGGAGCGTGAACTTGCTTCGTTTGTTGGAAAGCCTGATGCTTTTCTTTTAAATTTCGGTTATCAGGGAATGGTTTCTGTAATTGATGCAATTTGTGGAAGAAACGATGTAATTGTTTATGATTCTGAATCGCATGCCTGTATTTTAGATGGAATGCGTTTGCACCTTGGAAAACGTTATGTATATCCGCACAATGATATTGAAAACCTGAAAAAACAGTTGGGTAGAGCAACTAAACTTGCAGAAAAACAAGGTGGTGGTATTTTGGTTATTACTGAAGGCGTTTTTGGCATGTCGGGTGATTTAGGGAAATTAGACGAAATTGTAAAACTAAAAGAAGAGTTTGACTTTCGTTTGTTGGTTGACGATGCTCATGGTTTTGGTGTAATGGGAAAAACCGGTGCCGGTGCTCCTGAGCATTTTGGAGTTCAGGATGGTGTTGACCTTCATTTTGGAACATTTGCAAAAGCAATGGCCGGAATTGGTGGATTTATTGCTTGTGCTACAGACATTTGCTATTACCTACGTTACAATATGCGTTCGCAAACCTATGCAAAATCGTTACCAATGACCATGGTTATTGGTGCTTTGAAAAGGTTGGAGATGTTACGCACGATGCCAGAATTCAAAGAAAAACTTTGGGTGATTGTTAATGCTTTACAAAAAGGATTAAAAGAGGCAGGTTTTGATCTGGGAAGAACTAATTCCCCGGTAACACCCGTTTACCTGAAAGGTGGCGAAGCAGAAGCAACTAATTTGGTTTACGATCTTCGCGAAAATTATGGCATTTTCTGTTCGATAATTGTTTATCCGGTAATTCCAAAAGGGGAACTAATTTTAAGATTAATTCCTACGGCAATGCACTCGTTGGAAGATGTTGCATATACATTGAAAGCGTTTATTGAAGTGCGTAAAAAACTGGAAGCCGGTGAATATCCAAAAGACAAAATGGCTAGCGTACAGGTAGACATGTAATTTTTCCAGAATTAAAATACATAAAGGGAGCTTAATCGGCTCCCTTTTTTATTTGGAATAATTCTATGATTGTAAATATGAAATAGTTATGTAAAAAAAACGCAGGACAATGTGCCCTGCGTTTCAATATATTTTTTGAAAATATTATGCATTTTTTTCTGAAAGGTACCTTTCGGCATCGATTGCTGCCATACAACCCGAACCGGCAGCTGTAACCGCTTGACGGTACAACGAATCCTGCACATCGCCACAGGCAAAAATTCCAGGTACTTTTGTTTTCGAAGTTCCAGAAATGGTATTAATATAACCAACTTCATCAGTATCTAAATATTCCGCAAAAATATCGGAGTTTGGCTTGTGCCCAATTCCAAGGAAGAAACCGTCAATTTTAATATCTACATTTTCTTCACCTTCTTCTCCAAGATTCTTTACTAAATGTGCACCTTCAACAACACCGTCACCAAATAATCCTTTGGTTTGATGTTTCCACAAAATTTCAATATTCTTTGTATTCAGTGTTCGTTCAACCATTACTTTTGATGCACGTAACTCGTTACGACGAACAATTAAATATACTTTTTTACACAAACCAGCTAAATACATTGCTTCTTCGGTTGCAGTATCTCCCCCACCAACAACAGCAACATCTTTTCCACGGTAGAAAAATCCATCGCAAGTCGCACATGCAGATACACCACCTCCGGCATACTTTTCTTCATCAGGCAATCCTAAATATTTTGCGGTAGCACCCGTTGCAATAATAACAGTTTCCGCCTCAATTAATTTGCTGTCATCAATCCAAACCTTGTGGACTCCTCCAGAGAAATCAGCCTTAGTTGCCATACCCCAACGCACATCAGTACCAAATCGTTCTGCTTGTTTTTTAAGATCTTCCATCATTACCGGTCCAGTAACTCCTTCCGGATAACCCGGATAATTTTCAACTTCTGTAGTAGTTGTTAGTTGTCCTCCTGGTTGTAATCCTTCGTACATCACCGGAGCTAAATTTGCTCGTGCAGCATAAATTGCAGCAGTATATCCAGCCGGCCCAGATCCAATAATCAAACATTTTACTTGCTCAACATCAGTAGGTTGAGTGCTTTTATTCTCTTCGTTTTCGCTAATATCAAGTGGTTTAAACATATCTTTATTTTTTGTTGAACAAAAGTATAAAACATCTTTAATGCTACACAATAAATTCAATCAATAATAATTAAGTGGGCATAAATATATTCTATGACAATAGATTTTACAATAAGGGTGGATTAATAATAAAATGTTTTGCATTAATAGAATCAACTGTTACTTTTGCCAGCATAAAATTTTCGGGATGTGGCGCAGCTTGGTAGCGTACTCGTCTGGGGGGCGAGGGGTCGCAAGTTCAAATCTTGTCATCCCGACAACTGATAATCAAGGAGTTACAATTCATTTTGTAGCTCTTTTTTATTTACACCTGCCGTTTTCCTGCCGTTTCAGAATATAATAGTTTGTATCTATTTTGATAAATTTTACTTTGGCATCATTTCCAACAGGAACACACAGAATAACTAATATTCAACATGTTATCACTTTTTTATTCATCCCTTAAGGACATTTACCCAAGAATATATTGTTTTATTATTTAAGTGCGAGATTCATAATCACGAGGTCGGGCGTTCAAGTCGCCCTCTCGCTACATGATATACAGGCATTTACATTAGTGAGTGCCTTTTTTATTTCCTACATGCGTAAACAAATGCGTAAACAAAATCGCCCTGAACCTCAATTCATTAACTTACCACAACTAATTTGATTTATTAGATCTATAGCGGTTATTCCCACTGCTACATAATCACAAGGATGCGATACCCTCCCCAACTACCACTAGACAAAAAAACATTATTTTAAGTATCAATCAACATTTATTTTTACCCGTTAAATAAGAAAAACAAGTTTGACCTCATTTCGGTTTAATATTTAGAGATCACTTTACTATTACAAAATAGTCGTTCAAACCTTGAAGTATGGTGTTTGTGATTCGATTCCAGGTGGCACCACACCCAAGAATGATAAAATACTAAAGGAGAGAACTTAAGGGTTCTCTTTTTTTGTTTTTAGTCAACATTTAGTCAGATCTTCCCGAATTTACTTATAAATCCAGATTATTAATCGTTTCATGATTAATAATCACAAAGGGATATTTAATTTCTTATACACTAATGAAAACAAATGACCTCTTTATTATAATACGCAAATTACATACCTTATAAGTAAATCATATTTATTAAATGTTTAAATGAAAATATCCAAAAAAAAACAGATAAATGAATAGAAAGACTTCTATAATATTGAATCGGATTCAATCAAAAAAGGAAATAAAAGATACAACGAGAGTACATTAATATGTTTAAATTAGGAAATAACTTTTAAAAGCAATATTCCCCAGGTAATACTGATTATTAAAAGTAGAACCAGACAAATATGGATTAAATAGAATGATTGCTGAATTAATCTGTGTTTTCCAAAAGGAATAATCAAAAAGAATAAAACTGGCAACAAAAAGATTGTGACTATAAATAACCACCTTAAATGAATCCAAAGAAAACCAGGTAGAAACCATGACAATCTTGGCAATATGGGTAAAAATATATCTTCCTGTTTTACTAATTCCCATAAATATCCGGATGGTATAAACCATAACCAAAACAATAAGGTAAAAGTAATTAGAATGGGATTAACAAATTGGTCTCTATACATTTTGGACATCCTTAGTTTGTATATTTTGTAAGAGACTCTGCAAGTAATTTATCGTTGGCTACATTGTTGATACAATTAATTATTGAAGCATCGATTGATTTTTTAACCATATCCATTAGTCCAATCATAACCTGTGACCGTTCATCTGTACCGTTATACTCCTGGCTGTATATCAGATTACCTGATTTATTGTCTACAAATTCAAGATTTATTTGAATACTGGAGTTAGCTCCGACTTTAATCATTCCCGTAGTCCTTGCGGCTGTTGCAGATAACAATTTAAGGTTTATTTTAATTTGACCTGTCTCGCTATCTGACCAGGAATGGCCATTTTTATCAAACATTACAGCTATCCCGTCGTAAATTGCGTCTTCAACAGGTCTTTCTGCAAATAGATTGTAAGTATGCACCTGTTGCTTAAAAGTGGCAAATAAGGTTATATCGGATCTCTTGTCTTCAAAACTTCCTTTAACAAATTGCATAGAGGGTTCGATAGATTTTAGTATATCAGATGAATTAACCTCCATTTCATAATCAGGAATTAAGGGCAAATACACTTTATGCGTACATCCTGTTAGCAGGACTATAAAACACGAAACTAGAATTAAATTTTTCATAATATTTCCTCCTTTATTTAATATCATTTATTGATTCGGCACTATATATTTGTTTTTTTGAAATTGAATTTTTAAACCTATTGATGTAATATGGTCTCCGATGATATTATTTTTTTCGCTCCTTATAAAAAGGCCGGTTGTAAATTTATTATCCTTAAATACAATCTTTTCTTTTTTGAAAATGGATCCAATTACTGCACCTCCAATTATACCAACACCGAGTATAATTGGTATTCTGCTCTCTTTCACTTCTATTGTGGGATCATTTTCCGCAGAAGAATATGCAGATAATATTCCCAATGCAGATAATCCTGCACCAACCAAACCTGCCTCAAATGCATATGAGCCGGTTTGCGCTTTCACATACTTTATATCCTCCAAAGGAATAGTTTTCGGTTGTGAAGTCGAAACAGAAATGAATGTTAATTGCCCGGCACTAAAAACAAGATTTTCTCCATTGAAGGATTTTCTGTCTTTTAAAAGTATTATTCCCTTCTTATATTTTTCGGAAAGTACAACATCAGATTGTGGCTTAGTTATAACCGGAGAAATAAATAGTATAATAAATAGAATGCTTATTTTAATTTTAAATGTTTTCATTTCAATTCCCTTTTTTGATTTTGTCTTTCGGATAAAAGAATCATTTATTTTAGAGTGGCATAGCCTTAATAATTAGAATTATAGATTCTCCTTCCACTGTCATAATATTCTGCAGTTCCAGTTTATTTTCTGTCAATTCCAGAATATTCATCAACATTTCATCAACAGTACCCTCGTCAAAAATCAATGACGATTGGGCAGAATTGAACTTCCAGGTTCCTTCATAAGAATTTCCATTAGTTATTATATATCTACCATTAGAATAAAAATCCAATGTGCAATCCAAAAATGGATTTAATGAATTATTTGAAATATCCACACCATTGCCGGATACATGATAGATGTCCCATGTGTTATTTGTTAAAAGAATTGTATTAGCATCCTGTGCTGAATCATCATCATTGCAACCAACGGTTAATATTATCAGACTCAAAGTAAAGGCAAAAAATAGATTTGAATGTTTCATGAATTTATTATTTAGATTAATAAAACTCAAGTGATAATAATTTCAACTGGTCTATAACGATTTTAAACCTCTTGGCACCCAGGTTATATTTATCGTAGCTC
>JABMPI010000597.1 GCA_013203755.1 Bacteroidota bacterium | reverse complement strand
CTACGATGCTGCCGCAGTTGTTCCGTACGACCATATTTATGTTTTGGTGAACTCCGAACGTTATGGTGGTGGTGGATTCTATAATTTTGTTTCAGTTTGCACTTCAAACAATTCCCTTACAAAAGAAGTTTTTGTACACGAATTTGGCCATGGACTAGCAGGTTTGGCGGACGAATATTACAACTCAACAGTGGCTTACGAAGATTATTACAATCTGGATATTGAACCGTGGGAACCCAACTTAACTACTTTGGTTGATTTTAACACAAAATGGAAAGAGATGGTTGCCGATTCTGTTTCAATTCCAACTCCACGAAATGCAAAATTAAATAAAACAGTGGGAGTTTACGAAGGTGGTGGTTACATGAATAAAGGTATTTACAGTCCGTTTATCGATTGTAGAATGAAAAGTAATAACGCCAAAGGTTTTTGCCCGGTTTGTAACGATGCCATCAAAAAAGTAATTCAATTTTATACGGAATAAAAAATAGAGCAAAAAAAACGGATGAGGAAATCCCCATCCGTTTTTTCTATTCAGATTAAACCTATTCCTCTTTTTTAGCCAACTTATTGGTTACAAAGTAAGCTACAATTAATCCAATACCGCCAAAAACCAAAATTGATGTAAAGAATGCGACTACCTCATTTATTCCTTTTGAAAGTACAAAACCACCTACTACTCCCAAACCAAGCGCGATTAAAAATATGCCCCATTTTACTAAATCTAACCTTTTTCTTACCGGATCAATTTTAAAAATACTGGCATCGGTTCCTTTTTCTACTAATGCTAATCGTTCTCTCGAGCGTGTTGTATAATAAACATACAAGATTGCGAAAATCATTAAAAACATTGCTATTGGTACAAATAATCCTTCCATGATATTTACTTTTTAATTTGTTTTCTGCCCTTATGACGCAGCTTTATTTTGTCGGTTACACTTTTTTAGAAAATTATTTTTCTATTAACTTCCAAAACACAAAATCCAAATCTCGAATTTGTACCCCAAATAAATATGGTTTACCTTGTAACCGCAAATAACTTTTTACGTCAAAGAGACAGATGGAACAGAAAGATGATATCTTTTACATAGAGAAAGTTAAAAGTGGGCACATCAACTACTTTTCATATATCGTTGCAAGGTATCAGGATATTGTATTTTCCATCGCATTAAAAGTTCTTAGAAATCGTGAAGATGCCGAAGAGATGGCACAGGAAAGTTTTATAAAAGCGTACAATTCGTTACATACGTTTAAGGGTACTGCAAAGTTTTCAACCTGGTTATACCGCATTACATATAATAATTGTATTTCGGAATTCAGGAAGAAAAAACAACACTTTGTATCTACCAGCGACATTGATGTGAAGGATGACACTGAGGAATTAAACCTTGACGGAATTCCAGCAGAAAACAGGGCAAAATATGTAAAAGCCGCTTTAGAAAAACTTCCCGAAGAAGAATATACATTGGTTTTACTTTATTATTTCGAAGACCAATCGATTGAAAAGATAAGTAAAGTTACCAAACTCTCTGAAAGCAACACGAAGGTGAAGCTTTTCCGGGCTCGTAAAAAGCTCTATACAATTTTAAAAGAAATGTTAAAAGAAGAATTATACACCATATTATGAGTGAATTAGAAGACATAAAACTGAAAGCGCTCTTAAATGAGATGAAACTTGAATCGCCGCAAGCTGATTTTTCTGTTCGGGTAATGAATAAGATATTTGAAGAGAGCAGTTTACTTGAGAAAGTAAAAAAAGAACAAATTCTAGGGCGCGGATTCTGGATAATCATTACACTTTTTGTAGTATTATTCACAGTAATATTTTTTGTTTCAACTTCTGGAGTGCCTGTAGAAAGTGATTTAACAAAACTTCTACCCGGATTAAATTCAAGCAGTGTTTCTACCGGTTATCAAACATTTTTCAATAAAATGGGAACAATTCCAATAAGTATTGTTGGAATTTTACTGGCATCGTCAACACTACTTTTTATCGACCGTATTATAACTGCAAATAGTAAAATATTCTCGGTATAAAAAACTTATACCAATCTACGATTCCGGCTAATTCAGTCGGAATTTATAATGTGTACTGTTTTAATAGTCCTCGCATAATTAAATACTGAGCACAAATATAAGTTGTCATTATTAAAACTCCTTCATAAGGAATCGGAACAAGAAACTTATTAATTGCAATCAAGGTATCGGAGAGTACAAACAAAAGCGAACCTATAAAAATATAGCTAAAACTTATGGGATGCCCATTCCCAAAACGGTTTAATGCCATCGATGACATACCCAACAACGCAACCATATAAACAAACACCGCCATGCGAAGTACCGCATCCAGTTGGTTGTATAAAATTGTGTACACCACTAATCCGAAGGCGATGTAGGCAATTAGCAAGTAGGGTTTCTTTTTTAGAAATGGTTTTTTACCCGAAAGAGTTATGGTACGACGAAACAGAAAAATATATCCGAGTTGAGCAACTAAGAACGATGCCAACCCCAGTACAAAAAAGATAAATTGCTTTTCACCAAAAATTAAAAGTACATCGCCCACCAACGAAAAAGCAAAAGCAAAAACCGCCAGTTGAACTATCTTTTTATCAATGTGTTTTGCATTCAATAAAAAATAACCACCAATCCAAATCAATAGTAATGGTTTGAATGAATAATCCAACCACTTTATTTGAAACAGTTCACCAGTAAGATCACCAACAAAAATTATCAGGAATAAAAAATGAATAAGAAACTTCTTCATTTTGAACATTTTCTATAAATGTAGAACTATTCGTATGAATTTAAAAGACAAACAGACAGGGATTTATGAAAAAAGATAGATTAAATTAAAAACAAACTTCAGCGGTCAAATAATCACCAACATATTTATCTACTCCTTCTTCCAATTCTGTAAACGGTTTAGTATAACCAATATCACGTAATTTTTGAACTTTCGCTTCGGTAAAATATTGATATCTCCCACGTAAATCAACCGGTGTGTCTACGAAAGAAATATCAGGAGAAATATTCAAACTATTAAAAACCGATGTTGTTAAATCAAAAAACGAACGTGCTTTCCCGGTTCCAACATTATATATTCCTTTATTTTTCTGGGTCTCCATGAAATAAATCATCACATCGGCAATGTCATCAACATAAATAAAGTCACGACTCTGCTCCCCATCGTTGTAGTCTGAGTGATGTGAACGAAACAAATCCATTTTACCGGTCGCTTTTATCTTTTTATAGGCATGCAAAACAACCGATGCCATTCTTCCTTTGTGGTATTCATTTGGGCCATAAACGTTAAAAAATTTCATACCCGCCCAAAATGGAGGAGTCCTGAATTGTTTCAACGCCCAAACATCAAAATCCTGTTTCGACCAACCGTATAAATTAAGAGGTCTTAAATTTGCAATATTACAATGCGAATCAGAAAATCCATCTTCGCCATTTCCATATGTAGCTGCCGAAGATGCATATAACAAAGGCACATTAATCTCTGCACAAATATTCCACAGCCGTTGCGAGTACATAACATTAAGTTGCTGATACAACTTTAATTCCTCACCGGCAGTATCTGTATTCGCTCCCAAATGAAACACAAAATCCACATCTCGTGCATTCTTAATTAGCCATGCAAAAAAGTTATCCCGATCAATAAATTTTCGATACTTCTTTTTCAAAAGATTCAAATCTTTCCAAGGATCGTTATATTTATCAACCAAAATCAAGTCTTCGTAACCTGCCTTGTTAAGTTTTCCTACTAAATAACTACCGATGAAGCCGGCTGCCCCTGTAACAACTATCATTTATCTAAGTGGTTTGTTTGATACAATAAATAATTCTATTTTCTGAAAATATGACTTCAGAAATAAAACTTTTATTTTTATTCTTTATTGTACCAAGTGCAAAATAAACATAACCTTTTTTAAAAAACAAACTGCAAATTTTCCATATCCACTTTTAAATGAATTATTGCATCAAAAACATATGTATAGTTGAGACAAATTGAAAACCCAAGAGTAAGTTTTATCAATAAAATTTTGCACAAAAGTAACAAAATCAATTAACTGGAACGGTAAGTTTTTTTAAAACTCCCAATATAGATTCCTTTAAGTTTTCTAAAGCAAGTGGGATATTCCATTTTGAGGAATCGCGTGGTTCAACATAATTAGAAATGGCACGAATTTGACAGCAAGAAACCCCCAACCAATTGCACACATAAAAAGCTGCAGCACCTTCCATAGATTCTATGTGCGCAGAAAATTTTTGATGAATTTCGGCAATACTAGAATCCCGTCCATGACTTTTATTTGTAGTAATTCCGCGTACTTTTTTAAATTTTAATAATCCATTATTGTTGGAAGCCTTAATAATTCCTTGTTCAAATGGAAATTCGTTTGAATCCATAAATCCAGTTTCAAACAAAGTCAAAAATTCATCCTTTACTTCAATTCCCAAATCTGCAAATTCCTCTGAGATTACATTAACTATCTCACCAATTTCGAGTGCGCGAGTTAAACTACCGGCAATTCCAACATTCAAAACAAGTTTGTAACTATTTTCTTTTAAAGTATCGGTTAAATGAAATGTTGTAAAAGTGGTACCAATTCCGGTTATTAAAATATCAATATTAATTCCTGCATATTCATAACTTTTCAAAACATGGCTCTTTTCATTCATGGCTTTAAACTCATCAACCAAAAGTTTTACTTCCATCCAGGTTGCTGCAACAATCAAAATCTTCATAGTCCAGTTTTATCAAAAATTGTTATTTATAAAAAGCATACAACCATTCATACTGTTTTAATGAAAAAAAGTTAATCTTTGTATTAACTAAAATTGAAAATTATGTGTTCACCAAAAATAAATACCTCCAATGGCTACGAAAGAATAGATGCTTTTAATGAAGATATTACAAAAGCACTTTCAGAAAATTATAAAAATATTCTGGGAATTATTGGAGAAGATATTTCCAGGGAAGGACTTGACAAAACACCCGAACGTGTAGCAAAATCAATGCAATTTCTATTACATGGATACAAAACTGACCCTGTTGCAATACTTAAATCGGCCATGTTTAAGGAAGATTACAAACAGATGGTAATTGTAAAAGACATTGAAATTTATTCGATGTGTGAGCACCATTTGTTGCCATTTTTTGGGAAGGCACATGTTGCATACATTCCAAATGGAACAATAACCG
>JABMPI010000596.1 GCA_013203755.1 Bacteroidota bacterium | reverse complement strand
CTCGCCCACTATATCAACAACATCCCCTATTTCATCTAACAAACCATCCCAGAATTCTATTTTTAGATCGGCTAGTTTTCCCACCAATTTATCTGAATTTACAGGCACCATAAACGGATCGAGCATTGCATTCTCCATTCCCCGAACGCGTTGGTGCATTTCGAATAAACCGGCACACAAGCCTTTGGTCATTACTATTTTATCCTGATTTTGATATTGAATGGCTTTTTCGCGCAAACCTGCAAACCGTAGTTTGTTTCCGGCATTTGGCCACGGAAAATCTTCAATAATATTTTCAGCTTCAAAATCAATATTTTCCAGTGGACTTTTCACCAGCGAAAACCAATGCCCATTTTTAGGAAAGTGGTGTACAAAATTCCATTCGTCTAAATATTCCCAGTAATCGCCACAATCTTTTAATTTCGAATAAACATCCCAATTGTGGCTGGTTAATGGAAAAACGCCACGAGTATCTACATTTAATTCATTTAAAACTTCCTCTGAAGGAATTACAATTTGTTGAATAACATCAGACCACTCCGGTTCTGAGATTTTCTTCCCCAACTGTTTCCGAAGATTCTGATAGGCAGTATTTGTAATACCGGTCCAGGTCGAACCTGCCAAATCAAAAGGAACACGATCCGATTCTTCGTGATTTAATGCTTTTATTATTCTTTCTCTTGAGTTCATACTATACCAATTTAGTTAGAGGCTTCATTTTAGGAACCAGCAAATGAATAACTGCTATGCCAATTAAATAGCCGCACGATGCAACAGCAAATGCTATTTTGTAACCTTCGGCACCCGATTCATTTAATACATATCCCACAAGCAAGGCGGTTAACATTCCACCCAAAGTGCTTACTGTTGTTGCAAAACCGGTTACAGTTGCTACCACTTGTTTTGGAAACAGATCGGAGGCCAAGGTAAAATTATTGGCAGCCCATGAACAATGTGCTGCCGCTGCAAGCGATATTAATCCCACACTTATTACTATTGACGAATGGTAAGGAACGGTCATTACCGGCAGTACTAAAAGTGCAGAAATAAACATGGTTATTTTACGCGAAAAGTTAACCGACTTCCCTTTTTTAATTAACCACGACGACATTGCTCCACCGGCAATTCCTCCAAAATCGGCGACCACATAAATGGTAACCAGTGGCAATGCCAACTCTTTTAAATCGACTCCAAATTTTGAATGCAAAAATTTGGCCCCCCAAAAAAGATAAAACCACCACACCGGATCGGCAAATAATTTCCCAAATGCCACTGCCCAAATCTGGCGGTATTTAAGCAGTTTAATCCAACTAATTTTTTCATGCTCAAGCACAGGTTCACCATTTTCAATAAAATCGATTTCTGCTTGATTCGTATACTTACTTTGACGTGGATTATTATAAAAAATCAGCCAAAAAACCAACCAGAAAATACCAAGTAAACCCGATAGAATAAACACCCATTTCCACGAGCCAAATTGAGCAATAATTAAAGGAATTAAAAGAGGTGCCAATATTGCGCCAACATTAGAACCACCATTAAAAAGTCCGGTTGCAAATGCACGTTCCTTTTTAGGAAACCACTCTGCGACGGTCTTTATTGCTGCCGGAAAATTGCCCGCTTCGCTCAGGCCCAACCCAACTCTTGCCAAGGCAAAACCTACCCAACTTCGGGCAGCTGCATGTAACATGCTTGCCACGCTCCATAAAGTAACCGACAGTGCAAATCCCCAGCGCGTTCCAATTCGATCGATTACATACCCAATTAATAAAGTTCCTGCAGCATAAGCAAACTGAAAAGCTGCAATTATATAACCATATTCCTGTTCGGACCAACCTATTTCAGTTTCTAAAAGCGGGGCTAAAATCCCCATTAAAAAACGATCGAAATAGTTTACTGTTGTTGCAAAAAACAACAGTCCAACAATGGCCCACCGAAAGTTGGTTTTTTTGGTTAGCGTTTCAGTTTGAATATTCATAGTTTAAGTTATTCTTGAAATTAGTTCTGACTTCTATTTTTGAATTCCATCAATTTTAAATGTCCATGCAAATTCACAAGGCATTTGCGATGGATTTATTTTTGGCATTTCTATCTCAATATTATTGCCTGATTTTTCCCAATTCAATTTTTCATCAACTCCAAGCATTGTAACCGTTGCCCCATCAATTAAATGCACATCTTTTACAAATAGTTTCCCTTCCGGAAATACCGGACAAATGCAATAAAGCGACTTTCCTTTTTGCGTAAAAAATATCTCTTTTATGGCCATTCCATCATCTGGATTGACGGTAAATTTCATCACATCGTATTTCGATTTATACTGTGCCCTTTTTGCCTCTTTTACTGTACCTTCGCTCCACTGGCAAGTTGTATTCCATATTCTGGTTCCATAAATTGCTTCTCCATTTACTTTTAGCCAATCTCCCATTTCTATTAATCGTTCCTGCATAATAACCGGAATACGACCATCAGCAGTTGGACCGATATCCAACAAGAAATTTCCGCCTCTGCTAACAATATCAATCAACATATAAAGCAATTGTTGTGTTGAATTATAGTCCTCAATATTTTCGGTACGACTGTACCCAAAAGAGTGTGCCATTCCACGGTTCTCTTCCCATGCATTATCGTCATTAGGCAATCCTGATCCATATTCAGTGGTATAGTACCCTCCATGATTGTGTCGCGTATTTTTCCCCCACCGGTCGTTAATTACAACTTCCTCTTTGTTTGCAGATTCATTGTATAACCACGCTAAAGTTTCGGTAGCTTTCCATGTTGTATGCGGGTGATCCCATTCGCCATCGGTAAATATCACCGAGGGAGAATACCTCTCAACCACATCTTTAAACTGCGGAGTCATGTGCTGATCCACATACATATCAACATTTGCATTATACAACGGATTGTACCATTCATAAAGCGAATAATAAATCCCCATTTTAAGGTTTTCTTTTCGAACTGAGTTGGTAAGTTCACCCAATAAATCGCGCATTGGACCAGTGTTGGTAGAGTTCCACGGGCGACCCCAGGATTTATTCGATTCGGCACTTGGCCACAAACAATAACCATCGTGATGTTTTGAAGTTAGCACCACATATTTTGCTCCCGATTCTTTAAAAGTATTCGCCCACTGATTTGGATCGAAAAGTTCGCATTTAAACATCGGAATAAAATCGGGGTAGGCAAAATCTTCACCATAAACCCGCTGGTGAAACTCCTTTGTCTCATTTTTATCTCCTTCTTTGTCTCTTTTTGCCAGTTGGTTCCAATACCATTCAGAATAGCTTCCAACCTTAGAAAAAGCAGGTACTGAATAGGGTCCCCAATGTATAAATATTCCAAATTTAGCGTCGTTGTACCATGTTGGCATCGGACGACTGTCTATCGATTCCCAGGTAGGTTGATATTTTTTTTGTGCCATAGTTTGCACTCCCAAAACCAGCAGTAAAATAATTAGTAAGTTTTTCATTTTTATCGGTTTACATTTTAGTTTATTTCTATAAAGAGTTTCTAAGAATTAATGAAATGGGAATTGTTTTTTGAAGGTTCGAACCGGTTCGAATAAACTCTGCCATTTCGCTGGCCATACTTTTAAAATTACATGTAATAACAGTAATACCATCGCGAATCACCTCTTTTAATGGGGTTTCGTTGTATGATATTACACCAACATCAATTCCAATCTTCCAATTTCTGATTTTACAAATTTTTAAAAGCATTATTAAATCGGCATCGTCTATTACTAAATATGCATCACCTTTTCGAACATCAATATTTTGCAACGAATCAACAATTTTATTAGAAACAGAACATTCGGAACAAAACTTATTAAAACCTATCTCTAAGGATTTGGAATGACCACTTTTCAAAGGAAAACAAAGTGTCAGCGATTTATATTTTTTTATTTTTTCGAGAGCCAAAATCAATGCATCGTTTGTTCCTCCTTCAAAATCCTGAATAATCTCGTTGTACCTATTTTCAACCCGATCATTTCTTGAAATAATTAAAACTTTATTGGCCGGTATTCTACCTAAAATATTTGCAATACGCTGATTATCAAAAGAAGAGACAATAAACAGATCATAACTATCTAAATTTCGATTAATTATGAGTTCCAGTATTTTTATGTTGTAATGATGAAAATAGATTTCGATGTCGCAAATACCATCCACCTGATCTCTAAATTCATTATAAAGTAATTCGAAATGTGCGTTAAAACTGTGAATAATAAGCAGAACTCTCTTTTTTATTTTGGATTGTTTATTAATTACAAAGTATCCTTTTCTAGGTCGAGATTCAACAAAACCCAGCTTTTTCAGTTTTTCGTAAGCACGAACAATGGTTTGGCGGGCAACCCCAAAATCTCTAGCTGCAACATTTACACTTGTAAGTGCATCGCCAACCAAAATATTGCTATTCTTAATGGATTCTATTACCGTTTCAATTATTCTTTCTGATTTTGACAGATTAGAAAGATTTCGTCTATTTTTAGATATTATAGTTGGTTTAGTCATTTTAAACTGTGCTACTAAAACAAAACTGTACTACTTTATTCTACACTATAATGATATGAAATAATGTGATTTAAACCAACCATTCCAATCAATTTAAAACGATTTCAAACAAGTTAGCAAACAATTTTTCTCATATTAATTATAAAAAACTATTTTTGTTTGCTAAAGCAAAAAATTGCAATATTGAGTCAATTCAATCAGGTACAATTTTGTAATAATTTTAATTCTGAAAATTTAAATTAATGAATTCATCGCAAGACTTAAATACTAACTGGCGAAAAGTAGCTTCCACGATTTACAGTAAACCAATCGATTCAAAAATTTATGGTACCGTTGATATTGATGTTACCGAATTAGAAAAATTTATTTCGGCGAAACGGAAAGAGGGAGTAAAAACCACACTTACTTATTTAATGACTTTAATTATTGGGCGGGCAATCGGACAGGAAGTTCCTGAATTAAACACTTTTGTTAAACGTGGCAACATAACACAGCGAGATCAAATTGACGCAACTGTAAGTGTTTTGCTGCAAGGGGGACAAATGGGATCGGTTAAAGTAGAAAATACTGACCAACTAACAGTTGCAGAACTTTCAAAAGAGATAAGCGAAAAAATAGCCCAGTCTAGAAAAGGAAATGAAAATGAAGCCATGCAATCTAAAAGTATGCTTTCATCGGTTCCGTGGCCATTTAGAACGTGGTTGTTTAGACTGTATAAAATGGTTACAATCGGCTGGGGCATCTCATTGCCTGGCGTGGGTTTATCGGCCAATAGTTTTGGTTCATATGTAGTTTCAAATATCGGCAGTGTAGGACTAGACACAGGTTATGGCGCACTTCTTCCATCGGCAAACGTTTCGGTTGTAATGATTCTGGGAACGGTATTAAAAAAACCAGTTGTAATTAATGACGAAATTGTTATTCGAAAAACACTAAAACTTTCAGCTACACTCGATCATCGCGTTGTTGATGGCTCGCATGGAGGAAGAATGTTTAGGGTTATTAAACACTTGGTTAAAAATCCACAATTACTGGAAAATCGCCCCGAATAAAACAGAAGTATTTTTTCATATTACATCCTCCAACACTGTTGCAAAACATGTTCTTAAATATTTTTCCGTGTACGAACACGATAAATAAAAAAAAAGCTTATTTTTGTAACACGCTAAAAAATCATTTTGATTTAAGCAACTTAATATCAACCAATTATCGAAACTAACAAACAAATACGGATTAAAGACATTGCAGAAAAAGCAAAAGTTTCTATTGGGACTGTTGATCGTGTTTTGCATAACCGTGGTGAAGTAGCTGAATCTACCAAAAGAAAAATTCGAGAAATAATTAAAGAGCTGGATTACCAACCCAATATTTTTGCAAGTACTTTGGCATCTAAAAAATCGGCACTATTTGCAACACTCCTACCCCAACCTCCTTCTGTTGAAGGTTATTGGAACAAACCATTTATTGGAGTAAAACGGCGTATTTTAGAGTTGAAGCAATATGGCGTTCAAATTCAACCTTTTACATTCAACCAAACCGATTCAAAGAGTTTTGTTACTGAAACCAAAAAGGTACTAAAATTAAAGCCGGAAGGTGTTGTATTTGCTCCATTTTTCAAAAAAGAATCAATTAGTTTTATTCAAGAGTTAAATGAAAATAAAATTCCATTTGTTTTTATTGATTCAGAAATAAATGATGCTGGTCAACTTAGTTATATTGGTCAGGATTCGTACCAAAGTGGTTTAGTTTCTGGCAAACTGCTCGATTTAATTCTTCCTGAAGGAAATATTTTAATCATCCATTTTGCCAAAGAAATGGACAATCAAAATCACCTGGTTCAGCGCGAAAAAGGTTTTTATGAATGGTTCGATAAAAAGGAAGAACCGAATCACCAACTTTTTACAACCGAAGTTGAAAATACCCAAAACGACGAATGGATGGTAAAAGTTAGAGAAAAGATTATTTCGCAAAATATAAAAGGAATATTTGTAACCAATTCAAAAGTATTCTTTGTTGGCAAACTAATAGAGAAACTTGGATTTAGTAACATTAGAGTTATCGGACACGATCTTCTGAAAGAAAATAAGGAATATTTAAAAAAAGATATCGTACAATTTTTAATATGCCAACGACCTGAAGAACAAGGCTATAACGCCATAAATAAACTATTCAAAAATGTAGTTCAGAAAAGAGTAATTGCAAAAAAGAACTATACATCCATAGACATCGTTACAAAAGAAAATGTAGACTATTATAAAGAATTCAAATAAAAAAATTAATACTATGAAACCAACATCATTTAACGATTTAAAAGGAAAAGTTTGTGTAATTACAGGCGGAGCCGGTGTTCTTGGCAGTGCAATGGTTAGAGCTATTGCTTCGGTAGGCACGAAAATAGCTATCGCTGATATTAACAAAGAACTAGCAGAAAAAGTGGCCGCTGAAATTGCTGCAGAGTCGGGCGCCGAAGTTATTGGAGTTGAAGCTAATGTTTTGGACAAAGCATCGTTGGAAGCCGCAAAAGTAGAAATTAATGAAAGATTAGGTGATATTGATATCCTCATTAACGGAGCAGGAGGAAACAGTCCAAAAGCAACCACGAAAGTAGAACAAATGACCGAAGAAAATATTGACAACCTGGAAGATACTTTCTACGGATTGGAGATGGAAGGTTTCGATATGGTTTTTGCTTTAAATTTTAAAGGAACGCTTTTACCAACCATGGTTTTCACGAAAGACATGTTGAAAAACAGAAATGGTGTGGTATTGAATATCTCTTCAATGAATTCATACAAACCGCTAACTAAAATTCCTGCGTACTCGGCTGCAAAAGCTTCTGTAAATAATTTTACTGAATGGCTTGCTGTTCATTTGGCAAAAGTAGGCATTCGTGTAAATGCAGTTGCGCCAGGTTTCTTTATTACCAACCAAAACCGCTTTTTGGTGATGAACGAAAAAACGGGTAAATTTTCTCCACGCGGACAAAAAATTGTGGACAATACACCAATGGGGAAATTTGGCGAACCAGAAGATTTGCAGGGTGCAACTCTGTTCCTTATTTCAGACGTTTCTAAATTTATTACGGGTATTGTTCTCCCTGTTGACGGAGGATACAGTGCATTTGGCGGAGTATAAAAATCTGGGTAAAACAGAATAGAACCAGACCGGTAAATCGGTTTGGTTTTGATAAAAAAATTAGGTTTAACGCAAACGAAACATTTAAGTAGAATTAAAGAAGAACAAAATGAATTTAGAATTAAAAAAAGATTGCAAATATTCTATGTTGGTTCCAACCAGCATGGGAACAAGACTTACTCCTGACAATGGACAACCAGTTCACTCCAGCGACAAATTTACCTTGTACGCAACAAGTGCTGAAACAAATGTGGCTAGTATTTCTTCGTACTTGGGATTACCTGTTAAAGTACTAACAACTTTTGTAAAAGGAAGTCCGATTGCTCAATTAATAAAAAGTAATTTAAGGTCTCGCCATATGGATTATGAGGGACCGGAAGTAGAGCAAGGTACTCCATGGGGTTACCGCCACCAGATAAATATTGCCGACAGTGGATACGGATCTCGCGGGCCACGTGTTTTTAACGACCGCGCCGGAGAAGTTGGCCGTTCTTTAAATGTTAAAGACTTCGATTTAGAAAGAATCTTTGGCGAAGAGGGTGTTCAAATTGTACACTTATCTGGTCTTATTGCAGCACTTTCACCTGAAACGACTCAATTTTGCCTGGAAGTAGCAAGAGCAGCAAAAAAATACGGCACACTTATCTCTTTCGACCTTAACCACCGTGCCTCTTTCTGGGAAGGTCGTGAAGAACAATTGCGTAATGATTTTACTGAAATCGCTTCTGTTTCTGACATTCTAATTGGCAACGAAGAAGATTTCCAACTTTGTTTTGGCATTGAAGGTCCCGAAGCTGGTGGTTCAGGATTGAATGCTAAGATTGACGGTTTTAAAGGATTAATTACCCGGGTAAAAGAGGCTTTCCCCAATGCATCTGTATTTGCAACAACACTTAGAGAGGTTATAAGCGTAAACGAACATTTGTGGGGTGCAATTATGTTGGAAGGAGACAACTGGCATGTTGTTGAACCACGAACAATTCATGTACTGGATCGTATTGGAGGAGGAGATGGTTTTGTTGGTGGAATGCTTTACGGAATCTTAAAAAATTGGGATGCCGAAAAATGGCCACAATTTGGCTGGGCAACCGGTGCAATGGCAACAACTTTCCTAACCGACTACGCTCAACCAGCCGATGAAGATATGGTTTGGAGCATCTGGAAAGGTAACGCCAGAGTAAAAAGATAAGTTTCTTTTCAGAAATAATTAACCCCCGGCTTTAACCGGAGGCTTTAATACAGAAAGTAATACGGGCTTTAGCCCTTAATTTAATTCAAATTCGTTTAGCCATGATATATTACGAAAAAGGTTCAACAGAAACAGCACTCTCGGCAGATGACTTAAAACAAGGAATGTTTGAGGCGCTGAAAAATATAGGAGAGAAACAAAAAGTTTTAGCTATTCCACCCGACTATACTCGTTTGCCATCGCGGGCAGGAGAATTAACAGAATATAGCTGGGAATATTATGGTGATAAGCTCACCGATATTTTACCGGCGTTGGGCACACACACTCCAATGACTGCTGACCAAATTAGTCACATGTTTGGCAAAACTCCGGGTAATTTATTTCGCGATCACGACTGGCGCAACGATGTAATTACGCTGGGTACCGTTCCTGCTGAATTTGTAAAAGAAGTTTCTGAAGGTGCATGCGATTATCCTTGGCCGGCTCAGGTAAATAAATTATTGGTTGAAGGTGAATTCGACCTAATTCTTTCTCTTGGACAAGTTGTTCCCCACGAAGTTGTAGGAATGGCAAACTACAATAAAAATATTTTTGTTGGAACCGGTGGCTCCGAAGGCATTAACAAAAGTCATTACATTGGTGCTGCATACGGGATGGAAAAAATGATGGGGCGTGCAGACACTCCCGTGCGTAAAATATTTAATTATGCTTCTGAGAACTTCTCAAATCACCTTCCTATTATTTATGTACAAACAGTTGTTGGTTTGAATAAAGAGGGAGAATTACAAACTTACGGTTTATTTATTGGCGACGATTTTAGTGTGTTTGACAAAGCTGCAAAACTTTCGCTTCAGGTAAATTTTAAAATGGTTGATAAGCCCTTAACCAAAGTGGTTGTTTGGCTCGACCCAACCGAATTCAAAAGCACATGGCTAGGGAACAAAAGTGTTTACAGAACAAGAATGGCATTGGCTGATAAAGGCGAATTAATTGTTTTAGCACCAGCACTTGTTGAATTTGGCGAAGACAAACAAATTGATAGACTGATAAGGAAATACGGTTATTTTGGAACTCCGCACACCTTGAAAATGGTGAAAGAAAACGAGGATCTTCAAAATAACCTTGGAGCGGCTGCTCACTTAATTCATGGTTCTTCCGAAGGTCGGTTCAGTATAACTTACTGTCCGGGAAAAGGCGAAGAAAACCTTTCTCAGCAAGAAATTGAAAGTGTGGGATTTAAATATGCCGATTTCGATGAAATGACAGCTAAATATAATCCCGAAACTTTAAAAGAAGGATATAACACAATGCCAGACGGTGAGGAAATATTCTACGTATCTAATCCTGCATTAGGTTTATGGGCATTTAAAGATAGGTTTGAATACTAAGAAATCGCAATATTCAGTTGCAGTTAACAGTAAAGCCCCAGGGCATGCTCTGGCTCATAAAAACAAGAGAGCTGTTCTCGCTATAATACAACAAAAAAGAACGGTTATTTAAAGAAAGTAGATGAAGAAATTGGATACAATAAATTGGGGGATAATTGGAGTTGGCGATGTTACCGAAGTAAAAAGCGGACCTGCTTTTTATAAGATTAAACATTCCAACTTAGTTGCGGTAATGCGTCGCAGTGCTGAAAAAGCAGCTGATTATGCAAAACGGCACAACATTCCCAAATGGTATTCCAATGGATCTGATTTAATTAATGATTCTAATGTGGAAGCTGTGTACATTGCTACACCTCCCAATTCGCATGCTAGCTACGCAATAGAAGCAATGCGGGCTGGAAAACCTGTTTATGTTGAAAAACCGATGGCTCGGAATTATGCTGAATGCCGGAAAATGCTAAAGGTTTCGGAAGAGACAGGAATGCCAATTTGGGTTGCGTACTACCGTCGCGCATTGCCGGCTTTTTTAAAAGCAAAGGAATTAATTGAAGCTGACGAGATTGGTAAACCATTAATGGTGAATCTTAAACTGTACAAACAAGCCGAAGAAAGAAATCAAACAAAGGAGGAAATGCACTGGCATGTTTTTCCTGAAATTTCAGGAGCCGGCCATTTTTTCGATTTGGCATCGCATCAGTTTGATTACCTTGATTTTGTATTGGGAAAAGTTACAGATGTGAAAGGAAATGCATCTAATCTTGCAGGACTTTATCCGGCGGAAGATACTGTTTCGGGGACATGGAAACATGAATCGGGCGTTGTTGGTTCGGGTAGTTGGTCTTTTGTAATCGATAAAAACTCTGAAAAAGATGAAATTGAAATAATTGGAGAAAAAGGAAAAATTACACTTCCATGTTTCTCCTCGCCAGGAACATTAAAACTTTATTCCAACGGAAGAGAAACAGATATAAAACTTGATAATCCAGAACACATCTCACAAAATTTGGTTCAGCAAGTTGTTAACGAATTAAGAGGAGTTGGATCATGTTCTAGCACAGGAATTTCAGCTGCCAGAACAAGTTGGGTACTGGACGAAATGGTTAAGAACTACTATTCGAATAAACTACAATAGGACACAATAAGAAATGACAACTCAGAAAGAAATAAATGATTTATCGTACCAAATAATTGGTTGTGCAATTGAAGTACACCAGGAACTTGGTCCGGGGTTGTTAGAAAGTGTATATGAAAAATGTATGGCTCATTTGTTAAAAGAGAGCGGTTTTGAAGTGAATAGACAGCAAAATGTTCCTATTGAATTTAAGGGTTTAAAACTTGACTGCGACCTTAGACTGGATTTGCTTATAAATGAGTTAATTGTTGTAGAGCTAAAAACTGTTGAAACTATTCTTCCTGTGCATGAAGCTCAACTTTTGACTTATTTGAAACTTTTGAAAAAGCCAAAGGGAATATTAATCAATTTTAATTGCACTAATATATTTAAAGAAGGACAAAAAACTTTTGTTACAGAAATATTCAAAAATTTGCCAAAGGGTTTCTAATATACCCTACTGTGCCTAATGTGGTTCAAACATGAAGATTATAATAGACGATAAAATACCATATATAAAAGGAGCATTAGAACCTTTTGCAGAAGTTGTTTACCTCCCGGGAAGCAAAACCACTGCTGATGTTGTAAAAGATGCCGATGCTTTAATAACCCGAACCCGAACAATTTGCGACAAGGAAATATTGGAAGGTTCGAAGGTGAAATTTATTGCAACGGCTACAATTGGGTTCGACCACATTGATACGGAATATTGCAAGTCTGCCGGAATTGAATGGACAAATGCACCCGGCTGTAATGCGGAGAGTGTAAATCAATACATCTCCTCTGCCCTCCTCTCTTTTTCAATACGAAAAAGATTTAATTTAAAAGATAAAACCATTGGAATTGTAGGTGTTGGACAAGTTGGTTCGCGAATAGCAAAGACGTGTGAAACATTGGGGATGAAAGTTATTTTAAATGACCCGCCACGTGACCGCGCTGAAGGTTCTGCAAATTTTGTTTCTTTAAAAACAATTCAGAAAGAAGCTGACATTATTACGTTTCATGTTCCTTTAAACTTGGAAGGAGAAGATGCAACCTATCATTTAGCAAACGAAAATTTCCTTCAAAACCTAAAAAAGAAACCACTGCTAATAAATTCATGTAGGGGCGAAGTTTTCGATTCAGAAGCAGTTTACAATGCAACTGAAGCCCATGATATTTCCGGAGTAATTATAGACTGCTGGGAAAACGAACCTGAATTCGATTTGGAACTGCTAAATCTTTCTGATTATGGAACTCCACACATTGCCGGATATTCAAAAGATGGAAAAGCAAATGGCACAAAAATGAGCATTCAGGCAATTAGTCGCTTTTTTAATTTGGGTATTGATAATTGGGAACCATCAAATGTTGAACTTCCTGAGAATACAATAATTGAATTAGATGGTGAACAACAGCGTGAATATTCGATTCTGGCTGAAGTAATTCTTTCTACTTATGAAATTAAAAATGACGATGAAGCTTTAAGGGAAGCACCAGAAAATTTCGAGCAACTTCGTGGCGATTATCCGGTTCGACGTGAATTTGATACATATACAATAAAGACAAAAAATGTTTCAGAAGAAACTATTGAAAAATTTAAAAAATTAGGATTTAATATAAAACCACAATAGACACATAGAAATCAATAGAGTTTCTCATGTGACCTATTGTGCCTATGTGGTAAAAAAAACAATAATTATAAATAAAAACAAAATGAAAAAATTAGCTGACATTGGTTTAATAGGGTTAGCCGTAATGGGCGAAAACCTTGTTTTAAACATGGAGAGTAAAGGATTTACAGTTGGAGTTTTTAACAGAACAGTTTCTAAAGTCGACGATTTTATGAATGGCCGCGGAGCGGGCAAAAACTTCATTGGAGCACAGTCTATTGAAGAACTTTGCGCGTCGTTAGAAAAACCTCGTAAAGTAATGATGCTTGTAAAAGCTGGAAAACCAGTTGATGCATTTATCGATTTAATTATGCCACATTTAGAGCCAGGTGATATTATTATCGACGGTGGCAACTCGCATTTCCCTGATACTATTCGTCGTGCAAAATATGTTGAAAGCAAAGGTTTCTTATACATCGGAACTGGTGTTTCGGGTGGTGAAGAAGGTGCACTGTTGGGACCTTCT
The DNA here is from genome assembly GCA_013203755.1 of Bacteroidota bacterium. Lineage (GTDB taxonomy): Bacteria > Bacteroidota > Bacteroidia > Bacteroidales > Prolixibacteraceae > Draconibacterium. Next base: position 995 of record JABMPI010000596.1, on the reverse strand, counting down.
ATTATGCCTGGTGGTTCTCCAGAAGCCTGGCCAGCGGTGAAAGATATTTTTCAGGCTATTTCTGCAAAAGTTGATAATGGAGTTTCTTGTTGCGACTGGGTTGGCGAAGGTGGCGCGGGTCACTTTGTGAAAATGGTACACAACGGAATTGAGTATGGCGACATGCAAATTATTACCGAAGCTTACCAGTTAATGAAAGAGCTTTTGGGAATGAGCAACGATGAAATGCATGAAGTTTTCAAAGAGTGGAACGAAGGAATTCTGGACAGTTATTTGATTGAAATTACCCGTGACATTTTAGGTTACAAAGATGAAAACGGCGAAGAAACCGTTGAAATGATTTTGGATACTGCCGGGCAAAAAGGAACAGGAAAATGGACTGGAATTTCTGCACTCGACCTAGGTATTCCATTAACTTTAATTGGAGAATCGGTATTTGCCCGTTGTCTTTCGGCACAAAAAGATTTGCGCGTTGAAGCTTCGAAGGTAATTACTGGCCCAACACCTGAATTTAAAGGTGACAAGGCTCAATTTATAAAAGATATTGAAAGTGCACTGTTAGGAGCAAAACTTATTTCTTACGCACAGGGTTACAACTTAATGATGGAAGCAGCCAAAGAGTACGGATGGAATTTAAATTACGGTGGTATTGCGCTAATGTGGCGCGGTGGATGTATTATCCGTTCGGTATTTTTAGGTGATATTAAAACTGCTTTTGATAACAATCCTGCATTACCAAACTTATTGCTCGACCCATTCTTTAAAGGAAAAGTAGAAGAAGCTCAAGCTGGCTGGAGAAATGTTTGTGCAACTGCCTTAACAAATGGAGTTCCTGTTCCTGCATTAACATCGGCACTTTGTTATTTCGATGGCATCCGTAGCGAAAGACTGCCAGCCAACTTATTACAAGCACAACGTGATTATTTTGGTGCACACACTTACGAAAGAATAGACAAACCACGTGGCGAATTTTTCCATACTAATTGGACTGGTCG
>JABMPI010000595.1 GCA_013203755.1 Bacteroidota bacterium | reverse complement strand
TTTGAGCTTCACGAACTGCAATTTTCTCTTTCAATACATCAACTACAAACAAAGCTGCAGGTAAACGAGTTAAATCTGCGATACTACCCAGAACTTTTTCAAGTTTTGCACGTTGTCTTGTAATTTGTAATTTTTCTCTTTTCGAAAGATTAGTCCAACTTGGTTCGTTTGCCATCTTGTCGATGGAAATCATTTTTTTAACCGCTTTACGGATTGTTGGAAAGTTGGTAAGCATACCACCTGGCCAGCGCTCAGTTACGTAAGGCATTCCTACCTCTTTCACTAATTCTGATACCAAATCTTTGGCTTGCTTCTTTGTTGCAACAAATAAAATTCTACGGCCTGATTTTGCAATTTGTTTAATTGCAGCAGCACACTCGTCGATTTTTACAATTGTCTTTTGAAGATCAATAATGTGGATTCCATTTTTTTCCATGAAAATATAAGGTTCCATGTTGGGATTCCACTTTCTTTTCAGGTGACCAAAATGTACACCTGCATCTAATAACTCCTGAAAATTTGTCTTAGGCATCTGTTTACTTTTTTTATGTTCCTAAAAGCAACCATTGAGTAGTCCGTCAACTGACGGAGTCACAATCGTTTTAGATCCATATAATTTAAAAATACTATTAACGTTTTGAGAATTGGAAACGTTTCCTTGCTTTTGGTTGCCCAGGCTTTTTACGTTCCACTTCGCGAGGATCTCTTGTTAGAAAGCCTGCTGCTTTCAACTGAGGTCTACATTCTGCATCAATATTTAACAACGCACGAGAAATAGCCAAACGTAAAGCTTCTGCTTGTCCTTTTGGGCCACCTCCACCGAGGTTAACTTTAATGTCATATTTCTCCGAAACTTCAAGCAAGTTTAATGGCTGCAAAACAATGTATTGCAAAGTAGTAGCTGGGAAATATTCTTTATAATCCCTTTTGTTTATAGTAATGTACCCTTGCCTTCGCTAAGGTAAATACGTGCTACTGCTGTTTTCCTACGTCCTAATGTGTTTACTATTTCCATCTTGCTTATTTAATTGAATTTACATCAACAACTTTTGGTTTTTGAGCCTCATATTTGTGCTCAGCACCAACTACCACATGCAGATTTGTAAATAATCTTCTGCCTAGCTTGTTTTTAGGGAGCATTCCCTTTACTGCTTTTTCAACTAAACGTTCCGGATATTTAGCTAAAATATCAATCGGCGTTTGCTTGCGTTGACCACCCGGGTATCCTGTATGACGTATATAAATTTTGTCAGACATTTTATTACCGGATAATACTACTTTTTCAGCATTAATAACAATTACATTGTCGCCACCGTCTACGTGCGGTGTAAATGATGCTTTGTTTTTCCCTCTTAGGATTTTGGCAACTTTACTTGCCATACGTCCTAAAACAAGACCTTCAGCGTCCACAACAACCCACTCTTTGGTAGCTGTTGCTTTGTTAGCTGAGATTGTTTTATAACTAAGTGTATCCACTTTAAATATTTTTTTGTATTAACTTTTGTGATTTAACCTAAAGATTGAGTTTCTAACGCAACGGAATAATATTAATAAAAACCTTTACTCTAAGTAAATCAACTATTTACACTCCTTATTCCTAAGGATAATAATCGGGACTGCAAAAGTATTCCCTTTTTTCGTATTTCCAAAAAATTATAATTAATTTTTACCCTTATTAAGTGGTTGTTAACGAAAACCTTGGGATACCCCATTTTACCAGCAATGCTATTCAATTTACAACGGGTAAGTTTGAACAATAATTCTCCCATTTCAATTTAAAATACGAATTGGCAAGCATCTTAAAACAATTGTTATTTGGCCCACAGTAAATTTTTCCAATTGATGTATATTTTTTTACATTTGCTAAAAGCGGTTATTGGTTATATTATACACGGTTTATTTAAAAATGAGAGATTCAAAACCCAAAAGATTAAAAAAACGAATATTCAATTCCTGGATTACTTCACTAATAAGCATCTCGCTTGTATTGTTAATGATTGGGATGTTGGGTTTAATTATAATAAACGCCAAACAGTTGTCGGAATATGTACGAGAAAAGATTGGTTTTACTATAGTACTTCATGAAAATATTAACGAGGTTGAAGTTAATCGCATTCAAAAAATATTAAATGCCGGCGATTACGTAAAATCAACTCGTTTTATCGACAAAGAAACTGCAGCAAAAGAATTAACAGAAGAATTAGGAGAAGATTTTACAGGATTTCTAGGCTATAATCCACTTTTTGCTTCGCTCGAAATAAAACTTCATGCAAAATATACACACCCCGACAGTTTACTAATTCTGGAAAAGGAGTTCCTTTCTTACTCTCAAATAAAAGAGGTTTATTATCAAAAAAATCTGGTGACAATTATTAGCCAGAATGCCCGAAAAATAAGTTTTGCACTCCTTCTAATAAGTAGCTTACTTACTTTTATTTTTGTAGCATTAATAAATAATACAATCCGTATTTCAGTTTATTCTCAACGCTTTTCAATAAATACCATGCAAATGGTGGGTGCCAGCAACTCTTTTATACGTAAACCATTTTTGCAACAAAGTATTTTTCTGGGAATCTACGGGGCAGTAATTGCCAACATCATCTTGTTCATTAGCATCTATTCCTACAAAAAAGAATTGCTTGGAATACTTTCAATTAATAATATTACCACGTTAAGTATAGTGTTTCTGTTGGTTTTCGCATTCGGGTTAATTATCTCTTTCTTCTCAACCTATTTCGCAGTAAACAAATTTTTGAGATTGAAATTCGATGAGTTGTTTTATTAATTATCTTTACCCCTTCAATTTTGATACAATGGCTAAAAAAGAGATAAAGGAAACTGGTTTTGCTCTTGGAAAAGAGAACTACAAATTAATGGCAATTGGTTTTGCCATAATCGTTATTGGATTTATTTTAATGGCTGGTGGCGGAAGCGACGACCCAAATGTTTTTAATGAAGACATATTTAGTTTCAGGCGAATAACGCTTGCTCCAATAGTTTTACTATTTGGCTTTGGATTCGAGATTTACGCCATAATGAAAAAACCTAAAGACGATTAATGAATCCCTTTCAATGAACGAATTTCAAGCACTTATTCTTGGAATCCTTCAAGGTCTTACTGAATTTCTTCCGGTTAGCTCCAGCGGCCACCTGGAAATTGGTCATACTTTGCTCGGAGTCAACAATTCAAACAATCTTCTTTTTGCAGTAGTCGTTCATGTTGCAACGGTTCTAAGTACCCTTGTAGTATTTCGAAAAGATATTTCAATACTAATTAAGGATCTGCTTGCATTTCAATGGAACGAATCGACTATTTACATCTCGAAATTGCTTTTTTCATCAGTTCCCGTTCTAATTTTAGCGGTGTTCTTTAAAGAGGACATTGAAAAACTTTATACTGGAAATTTAGTAATGGTTGGAAGCATGCTTTTACTTACCGCTTTACTTTTAGGATTAACGCACTTTACAAAAAGAACGGACGGTAAAATCACCTTTTTTAAAGCTTTACTAATCGGAATAGCTCAGGCAATGGCTGTAATTCCAGGTATTTCGCGAAGCGGAGCAACCATTGCAACCGGACTATTACTAAAAACAGAAAAAAGTGAAATTGCACGTTTTTCTTTTTTAATGGTTCTAATTCCAATTTTTGGGGCAGCTCTTCTTAATATTGCAAATGGTGAAATTGCTTCAACCCAGACAATCGGGATTCTCCCTTTAATTGTTGGATTTGTCGCTGCATTTTTATCTGGCCTGCTAGCTTGCTCGTGGATGATTAAAATTGTAAAACGTGGAAAACTAATTTATTTTGCTATTTATTGTTTGGTTATTGGTCTTATTGCTATCTTTGCAGCCTGATTTTTCGCAAATTTACACAAATCATTGTAGTATAGAGTTTTACAGATGTCCGAATTCAAACAAACGTATGATTTTTTAAGCGGAGAGGTTTTATTGTTTGATAAAGACCTTGATTGGACATCTTTTGATTTGGTTCAAAGAGTGCGAAATACTTTGTGCCGAAAAATGGGAATTAAAAAAATGAAAGTTGGTCATGCTGGTACCCTTGACCCTCTTGCAACCGGATTAATGATTTTATGCACCGGGAAATTCACAAAAAAAATTGAGTCTTTTCAAGTGCAAGAAAAAGAGTATACCGCAACTATAAAATTGGGTGCCACTACTCCTTCGTTCGATTTGGAAAGCGAAGAAGACAGTAAAAAGGATACTTCACATGTTACCAAAGACTTAATTGAAGCGGCTATAAAAAAATTTCAGGGAGAGATCGATCAGGTACCACCAATTTTTTCTGCAGTTAAAATTAAAGGCAAACGAGCCTTCGATTATGCACGAAATGGTGAGGAGGTAAAACTTCAACCCAAAAAAATTGTTATAAGAAATATTGAAGTAGAATCGATTAATTTACCCTACTTCAAAATTCGGGTTGAATGCAGTAAAGGAACGTACATTCGTTCTTTGGCCCGAGACATTGGAGAAGAATTAAAATGTGGAGGTTATTTAACAGAATTACGCAGAACAAAAATTGGTCAATTTAAGGTTGAAGATGCAATAACAGTAGATTATTTCCTCGAAAATTTAAATTTATTTGAAACTATTTGAAAATCACCTCGTAAAATGAGGTCTTAAAAAATAAAACCAACAAACTTAATTACCTTTGCCAACCGCAATTTGAATTAAGGCACATTATTAAATAAAAGAATTACCATATGAAATTATCGAAATTCAAGTTTGAGTTAGATCCGCAAAGAATTGCTTTGCACCCTGCCGAAAATAGGGACGAATCGAAATTAATGGTTATGAACCGTAAAGACGGCACCATTGAACACAAATTATTTAAAGACTTGCTTGGTTATTTCGATAATGAAGATGTGCTGATGTTTAACGACACAAAAGTTTTTCCGGCACGTTTATATGGCAACAAAGAAAAAACTGGTGCCGAAATTGAAGTTTTCCTTTTGCGGGAATTAAACCGGGAGCAAAGATTGTGGGATGTACTTGTAGATCCTGCACGTAAAATTAGAATTGGAAATAAACTTTATTTTGGTGACGACGATTTATTAGTTGCCGAGGTAATAGACAATACAACCTCGCGCGGAAGAACTTTGCGTTTCCTTTTTGATGGTCCGTATGATGAATTCAAAAAGGCTTTGTATGAATTAGGTGAAACTCCACTTCCGAAATTTATCGATCGCCCGGTACAACCCGAAGACAAAGAACGCTACCAAACTATTTTTGCAAAAAACGAAGGTGCTGTAGCTGCACCAACTGCCGGATTACATTTTAGTCGTGAGCTTTTAAAACGTCTCGAAATTAAAGGAATCAACTTTGAGTACATTACGTTACATGTTGGCTTGGGTAACTTCCGCTCTGTAGATGTTGAAGACCTGACAAAACACAAAATGGATTCTGAACAAATTTGGATAAAAGATTCTGCTTGCGAAATGGTTAATTCAGCAAAAGCCAAAAAGAAAAATATTTGTGCAGTTGGAACAACAGTAATGCGTACTTTGGAAAGCTCGGTATCTACGCAAGGTTTTCTAAAACCATTCGAAGGCTGGACCAATAAATTTCTTTTTCCACCACACGATTTTAGCGTGGCCAATTCAATGATTTCCAACTTCCACCTACCCTACTCAACTTTGTTGATGATGGTTGCGGCATTTGGAGGATACGATTATGTTATGGCTGCCTACCAAACTGCCATTAAAGAAGGTTACCGTTTTGGTGCTTATGGTGATGCAATGTTGATTATATAAAACAAAAAAATACCACATATTAAAACCACGGAAACACAAGTTTTCGTGGTTTTTTATTTTAGAGCAATTAATTCAAAGTATAATTATACAAATCGCCATTCTTACTTCCAACAATTAGATTCAATTGCCCAGAATTTTTAGATATTTTCCCAATACTAAATTCGCTGTTTCCCTTTAATGGAAATCCTTCGTGTAATTTCCCGGCGGAATCAAACAAATGAATGCGATTGGCTGATGATTCTACAATTCCAATTTTTTTCAACTTCGAAGAAAAACTATAAATATTGGGTTGCTGAAGAATTTCGTTTTTAAATTTTTCTGAAAACCTTTTCTTTCCATTTTCATCCATAACTTTTAACTCTTTTCCATCAACAAAAATAAAATCGGGTATTCCGTTTCCATCAATATCATCCACAGTAAAAAAGTGGTTGTCACTAAATTTAGCAGTTTTCTTTTCAACAAATTTGCCGTTAAAATAGAGGTAAAAAACTTTGCCTGTTTTGTTTGTTGCAACAATTTTTGGCGTACCGTTTAAATTCAACACCAATGGGTTTTTTGAATTCTCAAATTTTGCCGTAACATTAACTCTGGTTTCACCTTTCCTATTTTGAATATAAATGCGTGATTGGTCTTTAAAAACAATGTAATCTTTATTACTCACCCTAAAATGCTGAATTGGTGTAGTTACCTGATAATCTGTTTTTCCAAATTTCCAGCCAGACAACACTTTCCCATCACCGTCGTGCGCATATATTTTTTTATCTTCGCAAGCAACAAAATACCGATATTTTCTATTGTTGTCGTAATCAAAAACACTAACTCCGTTGGTTGCTGGCGACTTAAATTCTACAGGAAAATGAGCCACATTTTTCCCATCCCTGTCAATTAAATACAACTTGCTTTTTGTATTAAACAGATATTGCAATCTGCCATTTCTAAAATAATCAATCTGATAAATTTTACTTAAAATAGTTTCAGGAACCGGCACACTCCATCTAACATTTCCATCTTTTGTAATTTGATGCAGATTGCCTTCAGAATCGTGCAAAATTACCTCCTTATTATTTTGGTCTTTATGGTTAACAACAAAGATGGGTTTGCCAGAAATTGTGCTCCCAATTTCACATTGCCAGGTGGTTTGTGCATCCCCTTCCAGATTTTTGTTAAACGACAAATTAATGGAATTAAAAGAGATTCCCTTTTCGCAAACTACCTGCCAATTTACCGCCTGGAATTTTCTAAGATAGTCTTCATTAACCTCAAATTGTTTTGAAATTTGCTTATTAAAAACCTCTTTGTTGAAACTAAAAATTCGATTAACATTTATGTACGAACTTATATTTGAACGATTAGCGGTATTTTGTTTAAACTTCATATACCGGGCATCTTTTGTTAACGACGACTCTAAAACCATGTTAGACAAATATTCTTGCAAGCCTTTTTTTGTATTACAAAAAACCAAGCTGTTTTCGTAAAATGCAGCAAATTTTGCCTGAGCAATTCCAAATGGTTTTCCAAACCAAATTCCGGGAAAAGAGGGATAGGGAAAATTATAAAGCGTAAACTTATTGTCAACATCAACCTCAAAAGTCGATTTTAAACTAGCTGCTTCAATCTCTTTTCGTTTTGAATAAGAATATAACAGACTGTTCAATTTCGTTTCAGCATTCGACTTACCAGTTGTTTGAAGTATAAACAGAGTTGTTTTATTACTCGATTTGGCGGGTACAGAAGTTGTAGCAACAATCACCTCATCTTTTACCAATTCCTGAAATACATTTTTAAAATTAATGCGAAACCCCGATTCAATTTTTTTAATTCTGTCTTCGCGTTTGTAATACGAATCTGTGTGGGTAAAATAATTCTCCAGCTTATCGAAAAATAATGTTTTATTTGAAAAAGAAAAGCTTGTAAAAAATGAAGTGTTTTTTGGCAGAACCTGATCGGCCTGAAAACGAACTGGCTCTTGTCCATCGAAAACCGATAAAAAATTATTCAACGAATCATCGGCACTGGAAATTCCATTAAAG
>JABMPI010000594.1 GCA_013203755.1 Bacteroidota bacterium | reverse complement strand
TTAGTACTTTACAAATTCTGACTAGCTACCTTTTCATTTTTTTTTACTTTTTACTTTATACTTACTACATACGACTAAATACTAAAAACTAGTAAAATGATTAAACAAGAAAAAATATACGATGTAATAACCTACGGAAGATCATCAATCGATCTTTATTCTCAAGCAGTGGGTGCACCTTTTGAGGACATCCCCGGATTTCATGCATTTGTTGGAGGTTCGCCTTTAAACATTGCTGTTGGATGTAGCCGTTTGGGATTAAAGGCTTCCTTACTTTCAGGAGTTGGAAGAGATAAAGTGGGCGATTTTCTTCTCAACTTTTTAAAAAAAGAAAACGTAATAACCGACAATGTTCCGGTGATTGAAGGAGCCAGAAGTTCCGCCGTTTTATTGGGAATTGAACCACCCGACCGTTTCCCATTGGTTTATTACCGTGATAATTGCGCCGATTCTCAAATAAACATCGACCATGTTTTAAAAGCTGGAATTGAAAAATCCAGACTTTTTGAAGTTTCAGGAACTGCATTAAATATTGACCCCACACGAAGTGCTGCATTTTTAGGTGCTGAAATTGCCAGAAAAAATGATGTTCCTGTAATGTTGGATCTCGATTTCCGTGCCGACCAATGGCACGACATTAGAGCATTTGGTGTTACATGCCGGGCTTTTATGCGAAATGTGAATGTGGTTTTAGGTACTGAAGAGGAAATTTTAGCAGCTTATCTTTCAGATGAATCGCAGCTAACAATTAGCCATCAGCAAATATCTGCTCCCGAAATTAAGGGTGATATAAATGTAGCAATTAAAGGAATCCTAGGATTAGGAGTTGATGTGCTAATCGTTAAAACTGGTTCGCGTGGAGCAATTGTTTATTTACCAGATGGTACAATTCAGGAAGTTCCAGGATTTCCGGTAGAAGTAGTTAATGTGCTTGGTGCCGGCGATGCTTTTGCCGCTGGTTTTATTTATGGTTACCTAAAAGAATGGGATTTGTATAAATGTTGCCGAATGGGAAATGCCTGCGGCGCGCATGTTGTAACTCAACTGGGGTGTGCAAACTTCACTCCTTACGAAGATGAAATATTGGAATTAATTGAATCAAAAGGTGGATTTTAAAATTTGCACGCAAAGGCGCAGAGACGCGAAAGGAAAGAAAATTAGAAAAAACTCTTCTTTGTGCCTTCGCGACTTTGCGAGAGCTTTAATATTTAAAAATATTTTAATTCTTAACTGAACTAAAAAGAATGAATACAATAAAACTAACAGTTGCGCAAGCAACAATGGCATATCTCAAAAACCAATATTCTGAAAGAGATGGCATTGAACAACCATTTTTTGCAGGTTGTTTTGGAATATTCGGACATGGTAATCTTGCCGGATTTGGACAAGCATTACAACAATCTCCTGATTTTAGGTACTTCCTTGTCCGTAACGAGCAGGCTGCAGTACACACTGCCGTGGGTTACGCAAAAATGAAAAACAGGCTTTCAACTTTTGTTTGTACTTCGTCCATTGGTCCTGGAGCAACAAATATGATAACTGCCGCAGCGGGGGCAACTGTTAATCGTTTACCTGTTTTAATTATGCCCGGAGATATTTTTGCCCAACGCAAAGTAGCTCCTGTTTTGCAACAATTGGAATCTGCAACATCGCAAGATTTTTCTGTTAACGACTGTTTTAAACCGGTTTCGAAATATTGGGACAGAATTAATCGCCCCGAGCAATTAATAACCTCGCTTCCTGAAGTGATGCGTGTATTAACATCTCCTTCAGACACCGGAGCTGTAACACTTTGTGTACCGCAAGATGTTCAGACAGAAGCTTATGATTTTCCGGTTGAAATGTTTGAAAAACGGATTTGGCATATTCCTCGTCCGCGCCCCGATGCAAATGCTTTACAGCGTGCCGTTGAATTGATAAATTCAGCAACAAAACCAATGATAATTGCTGGTGGAGGTGTAATTTACAGCGAAGCAGAAGAAGCTCTTAAAAAGTTTGTTCATAACACAGGTATTCCTGTTGGCGAAACATTTGCAGGAAAAGGCTCGCTTCCGTACAACGACCCACACAATTTGGGTGCAACGGGCGCCACCGGAACCGAAGGTGCAAATGCGATTAGCACAGAAGCCGACGTTGTAATTGGGATTGGTACTCGTTATGGAGATTTTACAACCGCTTCAAAAACTGCCTTTCAAAATAAAAATGTAAAATTTATTAATATAAACATTGCCGAATTTGATGCACATAAACACAGTGGTGTAGCTTTAACCGGCGATGCAAAAGTAATTCTGGAAGAGCTAACGGAGAAATTGGAAGCTTACAAAGTTGAAGATTCATACAGACAAAAAGTAGCTGATTACAACAAAAGCTGGGATGAAAAAGTGACTGTAGCTTATAAAGCCGAGAAAAATGATATTCCAAGCCAGGCTGAAGTTTTAGGTGCTATAAACGATTTTTCTGCACCAAAAGATGTGGTTCTGTGTGCATCGGGAAGTGCCCCGGGCGACCTGCATAAACTTTGGCGAACCCAGGATTCAAAAAGCTTTCATCTTGAATATGGTTATTCGTGCATGGGATACGAAATTTCCGGAGGATTGGGCGCAAAAATGGCATGTCCCGACCGCGAAATCTATGTGATATTGGGTGATGGTGGCTATTTGATGATGCCGTCTGAAATAGTAACTTCTCTGCAAGAAGGGTATAAACTCACCATTATTTTAATAGACAACAATGGGTTTGCAAGTATTGGAGGATTATCAAAATCTATTGGTAGCGAAGGATTTGGAACAAATTACGTTTATCGTGATAAAGATTCTGGAAAATTGGAAGGCGATGCATTACCTGTTGATTTGGCAATGAACGCCGAAAGTCTTGGAGCAAAAGTTTACAAAACTACAGATATTGCCTCATTTAATGAAGCACTAAAAAATTCAAAAAAAGACGAACGAACTGCAGTAATTTATATCGAAACCGTTCCTGAGCGTAAAATGGCTGGCTACGGACATGCATGGTGGGATGTTCCAATTGCTGAAGTTTCAACATCGAAATCGGTACAGAAAGCGAGAGATAACTACGTTGAACAGAAAAAAAATCAACGCTACTTTTTTTAAAACTTAACCAAAAACTTAGAATTATAATGAAGACTAACGAAAAGAAATTATGTTAACAGTTATAACATTTATAGGCTTTACCGCTTTTGTGGCTTTTTACGCGTGGTTCAAACTTCGGAATGATAAGATGGAAACATCTGACGACTATTTTCTGGGCGGAAGAAGTTTAACAGGAATCGTAATTGCCGGGTCGATGTTACTAACCAATATTTCAACTGAACATTTGATTGGGATGAATGGCTCGTCCTATAAAAATGGCTTTATTATTATTGGATGGGAAGTAACTTCAGCACTGGCATTGGTAGTTGCCGCACTTTATTTTATTCCGAAATATCTGAAATTAGGTTTAACAACTATTCCTGAATACCTGGAAAAACGATTCGATGGACTAACAAGAAGTTTGGTTGCTTTGTTTTTGGTTATCTCATTTGTTGTCACTCTTCTCCCCATTGTTTTATATACGGGAGCCATTAATCTGGAAAGTATTTTTAATATTTCTGAAGTTCTTGAAGTTAGTAAAACCGAGGGTTTATGGATTACAGTGGTTGCCATTGGAGTAATTGGTTCGTTTTATGCCATTTTCGGTGGATTAAAAGCAGTGGCCGTTTCCGATACTATTAATGGCTATGGTCTGCTAATTGGTGGAATTCTTGTTCCTGTTATTGCCTTGGTAAGTATTGGTGATGGAAATCCTTTAACAGGGCTAACAAAAGTTTTTGAACATGCCCCTGAGAAATTTAATGTTGTCGGGGCAAAAGATTCGGTGATGCCATTTGGAGTACTTTTTACCGGATTAATAATAAATCAGCTCTATTTCTGGGGGATGAACCAAACCATTATTCAACGGGCGTTGGGTGCAAAAAATCTGAAAGAGGCTCAAAAAGGACTTCTATTTACAGGTGTTTTAAAGATTTTAGTTCCCATAATAATAATTCTCCCCGGAGTTATTGGCTTTTACTATTTTGGCGATTCCTTGTACGAAACTCAAGACCTTATTTATCCTGCATTAATTAAAAAAGTTCTTCCTCTCGGAATGGTTGGCTTTTTTGCTGCTGTGGTTATGGGTGCTGTACTCAGTACATTTAATAGTGTTCTAAACAGTGCTGCTACAATTTTTAGTATCGATGTGTATAAAAGATTGATTAATAAAGAGGCCGGAGGAAAACGTCTGGTTTGGGTAGGCAGGGCAGTATCTTCAATATTGGCAATATTTGCAATCATTTGTGCCCCCTTAGTAGCAGGAGCCCCCGATGGTTTATACCAACTCCTTCAGCAATTAAATGGAATATTTTTTATTCCTGTGGCATCGATTATGCTTGCCGGTTTTTTCCTTGAAAAAATATCTGCTGTTGGAGCAAAAGCAGCCTTAATTTTTGGATTGCTATTTTATATTATTACCACATTCATACTAAAGGTAGATGTTCATTTCATACACATTTGGGGAATTGAATTTGTATTGAATGTAATTATAATGTTTGCGGTATCTTATTATTATCCACGTAAAAATTTCAGCATTCGAACTGCTCCAATTAAAATGGATATGATACATTGGAAGTATGCCAAGCACTTGTCAGCTGTGCTTGTGTTTGTAACAATTCTGATATATATTCTGCTTGGGCAGAACTAAAACAATAAAAATTATAAATTGAAATATTCATAATAAAAGGTGAGAAATACAGAATTAGTAATAATTGTAAATTCAATTTGAGTTTTAATTCTAAAGTCTTGAATCTTGTGTCTTGAATCTAATGTAAATAACATGGAAATTTTAAAGAATTATATCAATGGAAAATGGGTTGAGAGTAAAGAACAAAATACAATTGATGTTCTAAACCCGGCAAATCAGGAAGTGCTTGCAAAAGTACCTTTTGGAGAAAATACAGTAAACGATGCCAATGCAGCTGTTGCTGCGTCGAGTGTTGCTTTAAACGAGTGGAGAAATGCTCCTGCCATGAGGCGTGTTCAGCCTCTTTATAAATTAAAACAACTTTTAGAAGAGAATATAGATGACATTGCCAGATTGATTACTTTAGAGTGTGGTAAAAGTTTTGCCGAATCTAAAGCTGAAATTCAGCGGGGTATTGAAAATGTTGAAACTGCTTGCGCTACACCAACTTTAATGCAAAGCGAATTTTCAGAAAACGTAGCACCTGGTATCGACGAATTTATGATTCGCCAGCCAATTGGAGTTTGTGCGTGCATTTCTCCCTTTAATTTCCCGGGAATGATTCCTTTTTGGTTTCTTCCCTATGCAATTGCCTGTGGAAATAGTTTCATCTTAAAACCATCGGAAAAAGTGCCTTTAACAATGATAAAGGTATTTGAATTGATAGACCAGTTGGACATTCCCAAAGGATTAATAAACCTTGTTCATGGCGGAAAAGAGAGTGTTGATGCACTGCTGGACCACCCGGATGTAAAAGCTATAAGTTTTGTGGGTTCAACTACAATTGCTCGTTACATTTATCAGCGTGGAGCTGCTAACGGCAAACGTGTTCAGGCACAGGGTGGAGCTAAAAACCCGGTAATTATTATGCCAGATGCCGACATTGAAATGACTGCCAGAATTATTGCCGACAGTGTTTATGGATGTGCCGGGCAACGTTGTTTGGCAGCCTCTAATATTATTACAGTTGCCGATGACAAAGGTCTTGTAAAAGAGGCCTTGGTTGAAGCTGCAAAAAGTAAAACTACTGGCTTTGGACTAAACGAAGGAATTGAAATGGGACCAGTTATTACTCCAGAAAGTAAATCTCGTATTGAATACCTGATCGGGAAAGGTGTAAACGAAGGTGCAAATCTGTTGCTCGATGGAAGAAATGCTACAATTAGTGGTTACGAAACCGGCAACTTTATAAAACCAACCATTCTTGAAAATGTACCTTTGGATGGCGAGCTAATTAAAACTGAAATTTTTGGGCCGGTAATGAGTCTGTTGCAAATGGATTCAATTGATCAGGCAATCGATTTTGTAAATGGCAATAACTACGGAAACATGGCTTGTTTGTTTACTTCAAGTGGTTTAAATGCCCGTACTTTCAGAAACAGGGCACACGCTGGTAACATTGGAATTAATATTGGTGTTGCGGCACCAATGGCGCAATTCCCCTTTAGTGGTTGGGGTGACAGTTTCTTTGGCGATTTACACGGACAGGGAAGACATGCCATCGAATTTTTCACTCAAACAAAAGTGGTAATTGAACGCTGGCCGAAAGAGTGGACACGAAAATTCTAAATAGTGTCTATTCTAAAATATCAATAACTGCGTTACGCTCATCTTGAAAACAGTCGTTTACGAAAGTAAACTCCCTAATTTTCAAGATTTCGCAAGCCTTGTTCTTGACATTTTAGAAGAAGCCACTTAAAAAATATGATTTTTTTGAAGAATAAAAGACAAACGAACTATGATACAGATAGCAAACGCACCCTGTTCGTGGGGTGCACTGGAATTTGAATTGGAAGGAAAGTCGCTTGGTTACGAGCAAGTTCTTTCCGAAATGGTTGAAACCGGCTATGCCGGTACAGAACTGGGCGATTGGGGATTTATGCCTTCCATTCCGCAAGAATTAAATACTGTTTTGACAGGCAAAAATCTACAACTATTGGGAGCATTTGTTCCAGTTGCAATGGCATTAGAAGAAGCTCATGATGCAGGAGTTGAATTAGCTTTAAAAACTGCCGGGTTGATGTATGAAGCAGGTTATACAAATGCATTTATTGTTTTGGCCGATGAAAATGGGTCAGTTGAGGAGCGTACCAAAAATGCCGGACGGATTTCACCGGAAATGGGATTAACCGACGAACAATGGCTAACATTTGCAAAGGGTGCTGAAAAAGTAGCCCAAGCGGTAAAGGACAAATATGGAATGCGTACTGTTTTTCATCACCATTGTGGCGGTTATGTAGAAACTCCGCGAGAAGTTGCTAAATTAATGAAACTGACCGACCCTACCCTATTAGGATTGTGTTTAGACATGGGGCATTTTGCCTTTGCCGGCGGTAACCCGGTTGAAGCATTAGAAAAATATTATAAGCGAATCTGGCATGTTCATTTTAAAGATTTTGACCCAAAAGTTGGTCAGGATGCCATTGAAAAAGAATATGACTATTTCAAATCGGTTGAAGAAGGTGCTTTTTGTGAATTAGGAAAAGGGAATGTTGATTTTCAAACAATAGTTGACATTCTAAACGAAAAAGGTTATAACGGGTGGATTGTTGTTGAACAGGATGTTTTACCAGGAATGGGTGCACCCAAAAAATGTGCAAATAATAACCGGGAATATATTAAAACGTTAGGACTCTAAAAAAATAAACCAAAATGAATAAAATAAAAATAGCCGTAGCCGGATTAGGCAGAATTGGAAAAATCCACCTTAAAAATTTATGCCGTAATTTCCCTGAATTGCAAGTTGTTGCAGTAATGGATCTTTTGGACGAATCGAAAGCAATCGCGGATGAATTTAACATTCCAATTTTCGTTAAAACTTTTGATGAATTGCTGGCAGTTCCAGAATTGGATGCAGTAGTTATTTGCTCGCCAACCGACACACACGCCAATTACGTAGTACAAGCTGCAAAAGCAGGAAAACAAATTTTCTGCGAAAAACCACTGGATCTTTCGCTCGAACGGGTAAAAGAGGTTTTGGAAATTGTAAAAGAAAGTGGAGTAAAATTAATGCTTGGGTTTAACCGCCGTTTCGACCCGGAATTCAAAAAAATTAAACAACTGGTTTTAAACGATGCAATTGGCGATCCGCAGATTGTGAAAATTACAAGCCGCGACCCCGGACCACCACCCGTTTCGTATATAAAAGTATCAGGAGGAATGTTTCTGGATATGACCATCCATGATTTTGATATGGCACGTTACATTTCAGGCAAACAGGTAAAAGAGGTATTTGCTAAAGGTGCAGTTATGGTTGACCCTGAGATTGGGAAAGCGGGTGACATTGATACCGCTGTGATTACATTAACATTTGAAGACAATACATTTGCGGTAATCGACAACTGCAGAAAAGCAGTTTACGGTTACGACCAGAGATTGGAAGTTTTTGGAAGCAAAGGAATGGCGCAGGCTGAAAACAATTTCCCTAACAACCATAAACTTTATACAGAGGCAGGTGTTTCAAGCGACCTGCCCTTACACTTTTTCCTTGAAAGATATGATGCATCGTACAACCAGGAAGTAAGGGAATTTGTAGATGCTTTGGTTTCTGGTAGCGAAATGCCTGTTGATGGCAAAGATGGCTTGCTTTCTATTGCAATTGGATTAGCCGCTAAAAAGTCGGTTGAAGAAAACAGACCAGTTCAGATGAGTGAGATTTTAGGTTAAATAGCAATCCATAGAACCTTGTTTCTTTTAGAATTACATGGTTCAAAAAAAGTGTAGATTATCCATTTTGATAAAATAAAAATGGATTTTTTACACCTTATCTTTATAATTTTGATTTTTCAATAAAAATGCCGGAATATGAAGGTACACTTTCAAAAAATATTTTTCATCTGCTTATTATTGATTTCTGGTTTTGCCGGAAAAATTTATTCCCAAGAGTCAGTAATCAATAATTTCAAGAATATTAATAGTGAACCTCAGAGTACTCGGTATACTAATAACTTAGAAATTAATAATCGTGGTGGGCATATTCAAGGTATTCAATACATCAAATTAGAGAGTGAAGAATACGCCATTTTATCCGGAAGTTCAGATACTTACGCCTATTATTCCGTAATTAAATTGGGGACAACAAATAAGGTAATCTCGGTAAATAATCTGATGAAAAAGCCATTTAAACATTCGGGCGGATTTCAGATTTTTCAGAATTTTATGGCGGTTGGAATTGAAGACAATTCAAAAAAAGATATTTCTAAAGTTTGTATTTATGATATTTCAAAGCCTGAAGAGCCAACAACAGAGCCAATTTCGGTAATTGAAAGAGAGGGTAAACCTTTGCGGTCAACGGCAGGTTGCGTGGGATTAACAAAGTATAAAAACAAAGCTTTAATTGCAGTGGGCGACTGGGATACAAAACATCTTGATTTTTATACCTGCGATTACAAAAAATTGGGAAAAGTAAATTTTGAAAAAACCGGAACAATTGAAATAGAAAATGCATCAAGAAAGGATTGGATTGACAAAAAATGGGAATCGTACCAAAACATCAATCTATTTGTTTTTAATGATAATGAATTGTATTTGATCGGTTTGGGACAAAATAAAAAGGGTGAAAATATTGCTGATTTATTTCAATTGAAAGAAACAGTTTCAGGAAATTTTGAATTGACAAAAATGGCTTCTAAAACTTTTAATTGTAAAAAGGAATCAAATTTTAAAGCCGCTGCCGGAGTTGTTTTAGATGAGAAAGGAAAATTCCAGGTTTATTCATCCAGTTACAACATACAGAATGTCTCTTACTTAAACCTTTTTGACAATTCGAAAAAATAATACTCCTTAAGAAAAATAGTAAATTAATTAAATGGTAATGAGGAATAAATTGATTGTAATAGCATTAATTGTTTCAGGTTTAATTTCATGCAATACCAATAATGTTAAAGAAAAAGATACCGTTGAATATATAAATTCGTTTATTGGTTCAACCGGCCCCAGCGAATCTGATTATGGTGGAACAATTCCGTCTGTAGCACCACCTTTTGCAATGACTCAATGGTGTGCAATGACAAGGGAGAACTACATTAGCCAGAACCCTTACAATTATAAAGATTCAACTTTAATTGGTTTTATAGGTACGCATCAACCTGCCATTTGGATGGGAGATTATGGTTTTGTATCCTTACTTCCATCATCTGGTGAAATAAAAATATCACCAGATGAAAGGGCACAGAAAATTAGCCATGAAAGTGAAAAAGCTTCGCCTTATTTTTATTCGGTAGAAGCCAAAGCAAAAAATGGAAAAAAAATCAAAACGGAAATGGCGTCCACATTACGTTGTGCCATTTTTAATGTTTCTTTTCCTGCCGGAAGCGATAATCACATTTTTGTTGAGGCAAGTCGTAAAATCACAGACAAAAAAGAATTTGAAGGTTATATTCATATTTTACCTGAATCAAACGAAATTATTGGATATAATTCTGATCGTTATTCTTATATGCTTGGACCCGATGTTCCAAATTTCAAAGGCTACTTTGTTATGCAGTTTTCAAAACCATTTTCCCGCAAGGGAATTTGGAACCAGAATCAGTTTTTTGAAAACAGGACTGAACAAAACGGAGACCACCTTGGAGGATATGTTTATTTCGACACAAAGAAAGACGAGATTCTTCAGGTAAAAATAGCAAGCTCGTTTATTAGTATTGAACAAGCACGCGAAAACTTAAGCAAGGAAATACCGGATTGGGATTTTCAACAAGTTGTTAGCGGAAATAAGGCCGATTGGAAAAAGTATGTAGATCGGGTTTTAGTTGATGGAGGAACAGAGGATCAAAAAATTGTTTTTTATACATCCTTACATCGAACCTTGCAGTATCCACGTATTTTTTCGGAATACGGAAAATATTACAGCGCTTTTGACGATACCATTCACAATGGAGTAAGTTACAATGATTATTCACTTTGGGATACGTTCAGGGCACAACATCCATGGTTAACAATCATCGCTCCGGAACATGTAAATCCTATGATTCAGTCGCTTCTGCAAATGTATGATGAAGGTGGCTGGATGCCAAAATGGTGTAACCCTACCTATTCCAATATTATGATTGGAACTCATGCGGATGCTGTTGTTGCTGATGCCTTTGTAAAAGGATTCAAAGATTACAATTTAAATAAAGCTTATTCAGCGGTATATAAAAATGCCATGACTCCTCCGGATAATGATGCAAATATGCGGTGGGCAGACCGGGAAGAAACTAAACTTTACGAAGGACGTGGTGGACTTATCTGGTACAAAGAAAAGGGGTATGTTCCTGCCGATAAAACTGCGGAATCGGTTTCCCGAACGCTTGAATTTGCTTATGACGATTTTTGTGTGGCTCAAATTGCAAAAGGTTTGGGTAAAACTGAGGATTACAATTATTTTATGAACCGAAGTAAAAATTTCAGAAATGTATATAGTTCTGAAACCGGATTTATGAGTGCACGTAATTACGATGGAAGTTTTTTAAATGAGATAAATTCACATGTTGATGAGTCGGACCAGATTGTGGAAGAAGGAATTACCGAAGGCGGCAAATGGACTTATTTATTTTGTGCAATGCAAGATGTGGAAGGACTTATTTCATTAACGGGCGGAAAAGAGAAATTTACAAGTATGCTGGATCGGAATTTCGATGAAGGTCATTTTCAGCACAGAAACGAACCCGGACATCATTTTATTTATTTGTACAATTACGCTGGTAATCCTTCCCGAACACAGGAAAAAATTTGGGAACACACACCACTCAATTATAAAAATGCCCCGGATGGTTTATCAGGAAACGATGATTGTGGACAGATGTCGGCCTGGCTAATCTTCAGTAGTATGGGTTTTTACCCGGTTTGCCCCGGCGACGGACAATACGCTATTGGTTCTCCTTTATTTCCCAAAATTACGCTTCGCTTGCCAGCTCCATACAACAAAACCGTTACAATTATTGCGGAAGGTGTGGCAAAAGGAAATAAGTACATAAAATCGCTGACCATGGACGGGAAATCAATAACAAAACCATTTATCAACCATGCTAATTTAGTTGCCTGCGATAAACTTGTATTTGAAATGTCTGCAACTCCTACTAATTGGGGGAATTAATTGAACTCAATTTAATTATTAACTTCACTGTCGTTGAAATAAATTGAACAAATAATGAATATCAATAAAATTAAATTCAGGCATTTCGCAATTCTTTTGACTTTGATTGTAATAATTGGATGCAAAAATTTTTCAATAGAAAAAGTTGATCAAAAATCACCAAATATTCTGTTGGTTTTAGCCGACGATCAATCGTGGTTGCATACTGGTGCATCTGGAAATAAAGTTATTAAAACTCCGGCCTTCGATAGAATTACAGAAGAGGGGGTTTTGTTTACGAATGCATTTTCTGCATGTCCGTCGTGTACTCCTTCGCGCACGGCAATATTGAGTGGACAGGAAATATGGAGAACTGAAGAAGCTGGATTATTAATGGGAGCTATTCCAAAAGATTTAAAACTATTTACACACATTCTCGATGATAATAGCTTTCATGTTGGCTACACAGGAAAAGGATGGGCACCCGGAAATTGGGATTATTTGGGGCTCGAAAAAGAACCATTAATTAAAGAATATAACAGCCGTTTGGAAAAGGAAATTGCTTACGGAATTGACAAAAGAAATTACACTGCCAACTTTAAAGATTTTTTAAATGACCGACCTAAGAATTCTCCATTTTTCTTCTGGTTTGGCTCAACCGAACCACATCGCGAATACCAATTTGGAGTTGGAGAAAAAGAGGCTGGTATTAATATTAATGACATTAAAGTCCCTGATTTTTGGCCCGACAATGAGATAATTCGTAACGATATTGCCGATTATTACTACGAAATTATGTGGTACGATACGCACCTTGCAGGAATGATTTATGAATTGGAACAGGCCGGGGAATTAGAAAATACAATTGTAATTGTAACCTCCGATAATGGGATGCCATTTCCGCGGGCAAAGGTAAACCTCTACGACTGGGGCACACACATGCCTTTGGCAATACGTTGGGGAGAGAAAGTTAAAGGGGGCAGAAAAGTAGATGATCTGGTAAGTTTAACCGATTTGGCTCCAACCATTCTAGAGGCAATTGGTTTGCAAATTCCGAAGGAAATGACAGGAAAAAGCCTACTCTCAATTTTAACTTCAGAAAAAGAAGGTATTGTTGAACCTTCGCGGGATAGAGTATTTACTGCATTAGAAAGACACACTTATTGCAGACCGGAGGGTGGAACCTATCCGGCGAGAGCAATACGAACGCACGACTATCTTTACATCCGAAATTTTGAACCGGAAAGATGGCCAACCGGTGGTCCCGATTTTATATCATCTAATAAAACTGCCCATGGTGATGTGGATGCTTGTCCTACAAAAGCTTTTTTAATTGAGAATGAAAACATATTTCCGGAATACTATGAATTAAACTTTGGCAAACGATCTGGTGAAGAATTGTACGACGTTCACAATGATCCGGGACAAATAAATAACCTTGCTTATAATCCGGAATATGCTGAAATAAAAGAAGTTATTTCGAAACAATTAATGGACTATCTGAAAGAGACAAACGATCCCAGGATTGAAGGAAACGATCCCTGGCAGAATTACGTTTATCATCAAACAGGTGGTTTTGGTTCAACTTATAATAAATCGTTACCAGCACACGAAAGAGAACGGGCAAAACTTCGCCCCAGCGACCATCCTATGAATAAATTGAATAATAAGTAATTAGGGATTGGGGAGAACTCTATGATATTACCTCCTGCGAGGGAATGAAGGGTCATTTCTCAGACCAATTACTATTATAAGTTTACAAGATACTTTTCCAGGCGATTCATTCCTTCTGCTATGTTGTCGATTGAATTGGCATACGAAAAGCGCAGAAAACCTTCTCCATTATCGCCAAAATCAATTCCGGGTGTTACACCAACATGTGCTTTTTCCAAAATATCAAAAGCCAACTTATAACTATCGGTTGAAAGATGTTTTGCATTTACAAAAACATAAAAAGCTCCGGTTGGAGGAACTTTTATTTCAAAGCCAAGTTCCCGAAGTCTATTAATGAGATATTTCCTACGTTTATTGTATGTCTCTTTCATTATTGCTACTTCGTTAGAAGCCGACCTAAGTGCTGCAATTCCTGCACGTTGAGCAGTTGAACTTGCACAAATAAACAAATTTTGCTGTAACTTCTGCATAGCACGAACACAATCTTTGTGTGCTATTACGTAACCCAATCGCAAGCCTGTCATGGCAAACAGTTTTGAAAAACCATTTAAAACAAATGCATTATCTGAATATTCTAAAATGGAATGTGCACGATTTTCATAAACCAGTCCGTGATAAATTTCATCCGAAATAATGGGAGGTTTAAATTGAGTTAGTTCCTTCATTACATTTGGAGAAAGTAAATTCCCGGTAGGATTCATGGGGCTATTTATCATTATCCCTTTTGTTTTATTCGAGATACATTTTTTAATTTCATCGGGTCGGTATTGAAAGCCATCTTCCTCAAAAACTGGAATTTTCACCGCTTTTGCACCAATAAATTTTATAAAATTCTGATAACAAGCATAACCGGGATCCGACAAAATTATCTCATCTCCCACTTCGCATAAAACTCCAAGTGTTAGTAAAATAGCAGGCGAACTCCCCGAAGTAACTATTACCTGGTCAGGAGAAACCGTTACAGCATATTCAGTAAAATAACGTTTGGCAATTTCTTCGCGTAATTCCGGATCACCCAAACTATGTGTATAATGCGTCCGTCCCTCATTAAAAGCATTTTGTACAGCGTCTGAAACACAGGCAGGCACGTTAAAATCAGGTTCGCCAACTTCAAGGTGAATTATATTAATTCCCTGGCGCTCCATTTCTGTAGCTTTTTCCATAACTTCCATAACAATAAATGGAGTTATTTCTTTGGCCTTTTGTGAAATCATAAATTAAGTACAATTGGTTTTGTGCTTAAAAGTACTTAGAATGGTTTATGCCTGCAACTATAATTAGTCTTTGCAAGAAAACGCCAAATACTGCGTTACTCTTGTTTTTGAAACAGTCATCCGTCAGCCGACGGACTCCTCCTTGTCTTTGCCGTTTTCTTACAAAGACTTAAAAACAGGTAGTTTTCTTGCTGATACTAATTATAATGTTTTGGAATCGGTATCTTTTTCAACGCGGGTTACTTTTTCGCCAACTTTAAATGGATTGCCAACCTTTAATTTTTCTGATAAATAATGTGCAGCATAAAAAAACGGAATAGAAAAAGTTAATGGACTAAATACACTCTCAACCATCGGACGTTTTAATTCAAATGTCTTTCCCCCTGCGTCTTCCACTGTTCGCAATATATTTTTTGTTCTCTGATAATCAGGTCCTTTATGATTTATTCCTATTACCAATGAATTTTTTGCTGTTTCTTTATGTGCATGATCGTATTGAGAAACCGGCATGGCAACAATTGGCATTTTTGTTATCTGCCCAAGAATCATTGCGGCATGATTTGCCGTCGCAATATTAGGACCACTTCCAAGTATATAAATCCCTTTTTTTCGTCTCCACCTAATTCTTTTGTACAGTAACTCCCCCATCTCTACTCCTCTTTCCTCAAAAAATGAGAGCTCATTTTTAAACACCTTAATTACTGCTCTGGGATCGAAACCAAAACCAAGATATAATACCAGCAGTGAATTAATATATGTTTTTGAAGGAATAAAATCTTCCTTGCCTGCATGTAGATCTATTGTTTTATAAC
>JABMPI010000593.1 GCA_013203755.1 Bacteroidota bacterium | reverse complement strand
CGATATTGACGATACAACTTCGCCAATTGAAGCGGGGTTGGGTTGGATAACCAAATTTAACCACGAAAGGAGCTTTGTTGACCGCGATTTTTTAATGATGCAAAAAACCGAAGGGGTTTCGCGCAGATTACGTGGTTTTATTTTGCAGGAGCGGGGAATTCCACGTCATGATTATGAATTGGTAAACTCGCAAGGTTCTATAATTGGTAAAGTTACTTCAGGAACCATGTCGCCTGTTTTAGGCAAAGGAATTGGAATGGGGTACGTAGCCAAAGAGTATTCTGCATTTGGAACACAAATTTTTGTGAAAATCAGGAATAAATCAATTCCTGCTGAAATAGTGAAATTGCCTTTTATTTAGTAACGTAATTTTTCGTAAAAATATAAATGCCGCTTCAGTTCGAAGTGGCATTTATATTTACCGTTGGCATTTGCGCGCCAACTTCAATTCTCCAATTCTCCAATAATGTTTTTAACTCGGCCGCTTTTTCAGGCAATTGTTTGCTGAGATTCGTTGTTTCTCCTACATCTTTTTTAAGGTCAAATAATTCAATAGAATTCCCCGTATTTAATAATTTTGGTTCGTACCATTCAATTAATTTATAATCTCCCGAACGAACTGCTCCGGCAGGCAACATTCCTGAACCTCCATGATAATGCGGGTAGTGCCAGAATAAATTATTATGATTTTCAGATTTCTCTTCTTTTAGAACAGGTAAAAAACTCTTCCCATCAATATTTAGGGGAACGTCTTTTATGTCTCCAATATCAAGAAATGTGGGTAGAAAATCAACAGAACTAATTAACGCGTCAGAAACAGTTCCGGGAGTTAGCCTGTCTTTCCATTTTACAATTAGTGGTTCTCTTATGCCTCCTTCGTAAAGCCATCCTTTTCCTGCTCTAAAAGGTGTTTGTTTGGCATATTTGTCTCTGCCTCCGTTATCACCAAAAAAAATAACTACTGTGTTTTTATCCAGTCCCAATTCATTTATTTTATCAAATATCTTTCCACAGCTGTTATCTAGCCGTTCAATCATTGCTGCAACTATTGGGTGGTTTTCTGGTTCTTCAGTTGCTTTCAGATTTTCATATTTCTGTATGGTTTCGGCTTTCTCTTTTAGCGGATCGTGAATGGTGTTGTGCGAAACAAACAAAAAGAAAGGGTTTGATTGGTTTCTCTCCAAAAAATCTAGTGCAAGGCTTGTAATTGTATCCACATTATGTGCATCGTTTTCAGCTTCCTGCCAGGGCTGAATCATGCTTCCTGAAGGTTTGTAGGTAACAAAAGTTTCGTCGAAACCCTGTTTGTCAGGGTTAAATGGAAGACTGCCCGGAGGCGTTTTTTCTTTACTCAAATGCCACTTTCCGAAAAGGGCTGTATTATAACCGCTTTCTTTTAATACTTCAGCAAAAGTAAATTCTTCCAATGGTAAAAACTTCTGCCATTCGGGTTGCGAAAGCGGATAATTATCTTTGTTATTTCCTGCAATAAAATCGGTGACGTGTAATCGTGCCGGGTATTTCCCTGTCATAATACTCGCCCTTGTTGGAGAGCAAACCGGACAAGCTGCGTAAGCATTGGTAAAACGCATTCCTTCGGTGGCTAATTTGTCGATATTTGGAGTTTTGTAATAGTTACTGCCATTGCACCCAATTTGAGAAAAGCCCAAGTCGTCTGCTAAAACAAAAACAAAATTCGGAGGGGTTTCACTTTTGTTTGAACAACCCAAAATTAAAAGTGCAACTAAAATGATTAAAATACCTGAATTAATTTTCATGATTATAGGTTCTTATAAGTCAAAGTTAGAAGATTGAAAATGTTATTTGATCTAAAAATACAAGTTTTATTATTTATACCTCTTTTAAATTATTATTACTGTACTCTTTTCTTTGCATGAAAAGTGGCTTTCTTATTCAGAATGGAATAAATTTGTCGGAAGAAAAAAATGAATAGGAGAATGATTTCTATCATATACTTGGTAGTACAGTCAATGTTTAAGAACTTAAAAAATTAGAAAATATATTGATTTTTATCATCTGCAAACCATCAATAAATCGTGTACTTTGAATTGAAGTTTGCAACTAACAAATTTATAATTCACACTTAATTGTTGTAATAATGAAAAAGCATAATTTTTACGCAGGGCCATCAATTTTGCCCGAAATTACAAAAGAAAAAACTGCTGAAGCAGCGATGAATTTTGCGGGTACCGGACTTTCTGTAATGGAAGTTTCGCACCGAAGTAAAGAGTTTGTTGCAGTTATGGACGAAGCACAAGCTTTGGTTAAAGAACTTCTGAACGTGCCGGAAGGCTACTCTGTTCTTTTTCTTCAGGGAGGTGCCAGTTTACAGTTTTTAATGGCTCCATATAATTTAATGAATAAAAAATCGGCGTATTTAAATACGGGTGTGTGGGCAAAAAAAGCAATTAAAGAAGCTAAGTTTTTTGGAGAAGTAGTTGAGGTAGCTTCTTCCGCAGATGCCAATTACAACTATATTCCAACAGGTTATACTGTACCTGCCGATGCAAGTTATTTACATATTACAACAAACAATACCATTTATGGCACTCAGATGTCTGCCGAACCTCAAGTGGATGTTCCTTTAATTGGAGACATGTCATCCGATATCTTTAGCCGACCAATTGATGTTGCCAAATACGATTTGATTTATGCTGGTGCACAGAAAAATTTGGGCCCATCTGGAGCAACACTAATAATTGTAAAAGACGGTGCTTTGAATAAAATGGAAAGAACAATCCCAACCATTTTGAATTATCAAACTCACATTGCAAGTGGCTCAATGTTTAATACCCCTTCAACATTACCTGTTTTTGCTTGTTTGCAAACATTGCGCTGGTTAAAGGAGAATGGCGGAGTTGAAGCGATGGAAAAAACCAACATTGAAAAAGCAGCAATTCTTTACGATGAAATAGATAGAAACAAGCTATTTGCGTCAACTGTACCCAATGTGGAAGACCGTTCGAAAATGAATGTAACCTTTGTGATGACTCCGGAATATGCTGAATTGGAAAAGGAGTTTATGGAATTTGCCACTGCTAATGGAATGATCGGAATAAAAGGCCATCGTTCAGTGGGAGGTTTTAGGGCATCTATTTACAATGCCATGCCTGCCGAGAGCATAAAAGCGCTGGTAGCAACCATGCAGGAATTTGAAAAAATGAAATAAAAAAAATCAATATTTAACGGGGGTGTCCAAAGAGTTAAGTTTTTAGACATCCCTTTTCTTCTGCTAAAAATTTGAGTTATGAGAAAAATCCTAATTGCAACAGAAAAACCATTTGCTTCGGTAGCAGTAAAAAAAATCAGTAAAGTTTTCAAAAGTGCTGGTTACGATTTGAAACTTTTAGAAAATTATACTTCTAAACAAGAGTTGCTGGATGCGGTATCAAAGGTTGATGCTGTAATTATTAGAAGTGACAAAATTGATGCAGAAGTTTTATTGGCTGCCAAAAAACTAAAAATTATTGTTCGTGCTGGTGCTGGTTATGACAACGTGGATTTAAAAACGGCTACAAAAAATAATGTGGTTGTAATGAATACTCCAGGGCAAAATGCAAATGCTGTGGCTGAGTTAGCTATAGGAATGGCCATTCTCGGAATTAGGGAGTTGTTTAGCGGTAAACCCGGTGGCGAATTACGAGGACGTACTTTAGGTTTGCACGGATTTGGTTTTGTCGCTCGAAATGTTTTCAGAATTGCCCGGGCCTTAGGAATGAAGGTAATTGTTTATACACGTTACAGTAAACATGCTGCCGCTGCAATCGGACTAAAAGTTACCAATTCGTTAGAGCAACTTTACGAAAAAAGCGACATTGTTTCTATTCATGTCCCGGCAAAAGGTGAGCACCTAAAATCGGTTAGTTACGAAGTCTTGAAACATTTAAAAGACGGTAGTATAATTGTAAATACTGCTCGTAAAGAAGTAATTAACGAATCGGATTTGGTGAAAATAATGGAAGAAAAATCGGGAATTAAGTACCTGTCGGATGTTACACCGGAATGCGAAGACGAATTTGCCGAGAAATTCCCTGGTCGTTATTTTTTTACTCCTAAAAAAGCCGGAGCCCAAACAGCCGAAGCCAACTTAAATGCAGGTTTAGCCGCTGCCGAACAAATTGTTGACTTCTTTGAAAAAGGAGATTGTACGTATCAAGTGAATAAAAAAGCCCTGTAAGGCGTAATATAATAGCCCGGGGCAACGCCCTGGGAATTAGTCGATCAAT
>JABMPI010000592.1 GCA_013203755.1 Bacteroidota bacterium | reverse complement strand
AGATGCAACTTTAGATAAAGAAGCTTTGCGGGTTATGTCTCTTTTAAAAACATGGGAGCCAGGCAAACAACGTGGAAAATTGGTGAAAGTTCAATACACGGTACCAATTAATTTTGCTTTGGATGGAGATTCTAAGGAAAAAGAGAAAAATGAAGAACATTCTAAAACTGGTGATAATGGAAAAGAAGTTTTTAGAATTGTAGAAGATATGCCTGAATTTCCCGGAGGTGATTTAGAACTTCGAAAACTCATTGAAAACAAGGTAAATTATCCGACAGAGGCTAAAAAAGCAGGTATTCAAGGAAAAGTTTTTGTAACATTTGTAGTTGCAAAAGATGGTAATACTACCGATGCAAAAATTGCCAGGGGCGTTCATCCCTTACTTGATAAAGATGCATTACGAGTTGTAAATGATTTTCCAGCATGGAAACCCGGGAAACAAAGAGGCCAAGCTGTTAATGTTGAATATACAGTTCCAATAAATTTTGTTCTAAAATAAGATGCAGAACTAAATGTGTAGTTTAAGAACTAACTATTTAGTTTTCGGTATGATATTTGTAAGCTCACTACTCAATTCCAGAAATCTAATAATCTAATAAAATGAAAGAATTAACAAAAGCTGAAGATCAAATAATGCAATTACTTTGGAAACATGAAAAAGCATTTGTTAAAGATATAATTGAACAGATGCCTATTCCGAAACCTGCCTATAATACGGTTTCTACCATTATTAGGATTCTTGAAAAGAAAGGATTTGTTGGGCACAATGCTTACGGAAAAACACATGAATACTTCCCGCTAATTTCGAGGAAGGAATACACTGGAACGTACATGAAAAATTTTATGCGTAACTATTTTAGTGGCTCTTTTCAGGAGATGGTTTCTTTTTTCGCCAAAGAAGATAAAATGAGTTTATCGGATTTGGATGAATTAATGAAAGATGTAAAGCACGATTTAGAAAACGATAATTCTCCTGAAAATGAATAGCGTAGTTAATTTTATATTAGAATCGGGAATAAGCCTTTCGCTGCTTGCGGTTATTTATATTTTTTTCTTGCGTAAAGAGACATTCTTTAAATTAAATCGAATATTTTTATTGGGCTCGATTCTTTTTTCGGTAATTCTACCCTTTTTAAAATTTAGAATTTTTTCGCCTCAACCAGTGCTTTTATCAGAAATAACAGTAACTCCTTATCAGAATATGTTAGAAGCAGTAACAGTTTATAGTCATGGATTGTCGGGTAGTGTTGAACAAGTTATACTTTCAACAAGCTCCTTTATTTTTGTCTATTTAGCTGGAGTCATTTTTTTTCTCGGAAGATTTTTGTTCCGCGTTATCCAGCTTTCAATGTTAGTTCGAAAAAATAAGGTGCAATTGATGGACGGGTTTAAACTTATAATTTTAGAAAAGGAGATTAGTCCATTTTCATTTTTAGAGTATGTTTTTGTGAGTCGTTCTTTTCAGGAAAAGGATGGTTACGACCGAATGATTGCCCATGAATTAGAGCACGTAAAACAGGGACATTCTTTTGATGTAATAATACTGGAATTGTTAACCGTATTTCAATGGTTTAACCCATTTATGTGGATGTTGCGGCATGCAATTCGCGAAAATCACGAGTATCTGGCCGATCAGGCAGTGCTTACTTCTGGGGTAAATCGGGGGTATTATAAAAAATTATTACTAGATCAGTTTGTTGGTGGACAATTGCTTATCGCCAATAGTTTCAATTATTCATTAATTAAAAGTAGAATTAAAATGATGTCAAAAATAAAATCTTCAAAATTAGCCATTACAAAAATTTCTATAGGAGTGCTGGTTGCGGCTGCACTTGTAATTGCCTTTGCTTGCGAGCAAAAAGAGTCGATTGAAGTAAAAACTGTTGAAATTGAGCAGTCTTCTAAAATGAATGTTTCTTTTCTGGATGAAAAATTAAAAATTGAAGGAACTGTTGAGGATGTGGAGAAGTTGAAAAGTATGTTTTCAGAAGATTCCGGATTCGAAATTGTAACTGATAGTTTAGGAAATGTGTTATTGGCCAAAAAAGAGGTTGTAGCAGCTAAGGAATTAAAGGCAGACGAAGAGGTTTTCTTTATAGTTGAGGACATGCCCGTATTTCCGGGAGGCGATTTAGCTTTGCGACAATATATTGCGGGTGCCGTTAAATATCCTGTAATAGCTCAGGAAAAAGGAATTCAAGGCAAAGTTTACATAACCTTTGTTGTAACAAAAGATGGTTCAATTGCCAATTGTACGGTTGCACGTGGAGTTGATCCAACGTTGGATAAAGAAGCATTACGAGTGGTAAATGGTTTGCCAATCTGGAAACCGGGAAAACAAAGGGGACAGGCGGTTAACGTTAGTTACACCGTTCCTATAAACTTTGTATTAAAATAAAAAGCAGTATTTTATCATTGGGTTGGCGGGAATCTGTAAGTTTGAAGCAGATTCCCGCTTTCTCGAGAATGATAGCAATTACACAACGATACACAAAAACTATGAAAACCATTAAACACTTACTATTTATTGCCTTTATTGGAATCTCAGTTGCTTCATTTTCACAAGATAAAATTGATTTATTAATACTGAATAAAAATTACAACGAGGCCTTGTCTCAAATTGATATTCAGATAAATAGAAATCCTTCCGCTCAACTTTATTTTAAAAAAGGGTTGATCTATAACAATCAGCAAAATTATCAGAAAGCTTTAAAGTCATATTCAGATGCCTTACAATTAGATCCAAATAATGTGGAAATTTTAGGTGAAATGGCAGAAGGGCTGTCTACTTTAGGAAACATCTTCGATGCGATTACTTTTTATAAAAAGGTAATTGAACTGGATACCACAAACCTTGTTCTTACAGGGAAATTGGGGCGTGTTTATATTAATTTAAAGGAGTACAAAAATGCTTATAATATTTTTGAAGGGATCTATTTAAAAGATTCAACAAATGTCTATTGGAACAAACAATTTGCTTATTGTTCGTTTCGTATTTTAAAAAGAAAACAAGCGGTGTATTTGTATGAAAAAGTTTTGGAGGCTAATCCTCGAGATTATGGTTCATACAGTAATTTGGCTCATGCCTATGACTCTAAAAATGAGCCTGATAAAATTCTGGCTCTTTTAGAAAAGGGCTTGCAAGAGTTCCCGAATGATAATGACTTACTGCTGGAACGTGCCAACTTCTATTTTAGATCGAAAAACTACAAAAAGGCCAGGGATGCCTTTAATAACTATTTTGAAGCCGGGGGAGATTCTATTTTTGATATTGGATTGAATTATGGAATAAGTACCTATTTCGCAAACGAAGTTGATAATGCTTTAGCCATTTTTAATAAATTATTTCGGTTAAATCCCAACGATATGTTTGTGATGTACTATATAAGTTTATGTAACAAAAAACAGAAGAATTTCGAGGAGGCTGAAAAAATGATGCAATGGGCAATTGAAGCCACCGTGCCTGATTATGTGGCAGAAATGTATCATCATTTGGGACAGATTTTTGGACAGCAACGTAAGTTTAAAGAATCGATAGCGGCACTCAACAAAGCTTACCAACTTGCTCCAAAAAAACATGAAGCTTTGTTTGAAATTGCAACTACCTACGAAGAATTCAATTCCAATAAAACACTGGCACTTAATTATTATAGGCTTTATTTAAAAGAAGTTGACGAAGGTGGTGATAATGTAAATTATGCTCTCGACCGAATTACAAAAATAAAAGAAGAGCTGTTTTTTGAAGAGTAGTTTTTTGAAAGAGATACTAAAACTGAACTAAAAGGAATCTATCCCTGTTTTTTCTCTTACTAAATTAGAAAGTTGAACCCGGCTTTTAACATCTGCTTTTATAAATATACGATGATTGTGGTCTTTTACTGTTTGCAACGTAATAAACAGCTTTTCGGCAATGGCTTTGTTTGACTTGCCCGTACATATTTCAAGAATTATTTCAGCTTCACGTTTCGAAATTTCATAAAGATTGCAAAAGGTATTAAAATCGAGGTTGGTTGATTTTGATGAATTTATATGAGCATCTAATTTTATTTTTATAGGAATAAAAATACTAAAGGCAAACAATAGAATAATTGAAATGCAGGCAGAAATATAGCTGAATTCGTTGAAAAAACTTAATGCGGAGGAATACACTAAAACGCCTAAAAACGATATAAATATCCATTTTCTATCAAATCCAATTTCTTTTAAAATGGTGGTTCTTTTCGGAAGAATAAACGGAATCAGCATAATAAGATGCGTAAGAAGATTAATGGCTACAATTACTCGAACGATAAACAAATCTGGCTTTTCGGGGATCTGTAAATTTCCATTTTGAATGAAATACGTTACAGCAAAAAGTACAGTAATAAAAGTTGAAAAATAGCTAAAAATAAATCCTTTTGAGAATTTGTATCCATTTAAGTTAAACCCAAATTTTAACAACATAAACCAACTAACAATCATAAATGGAATTCCTATAATTGGAATAAAAAAGGTTAGTTTATTCGAAATTTCAGAACTTAAACTCAGATCGGAAATAATTTCATGCAAGGCAATGTTTCCCCAGATTCCATAAATGAAAAAAGAAAAAAGAAAAATCTGTTGATAGAGCAATATCGATAACAGAGATTTTTTATGAACATGGAAATTTTGATATGAAACCATAATTCCAATAACTGCAATTCCTGCAGATACAATAAAAGTTACGATGTACGATAAATATTCAATTAGCATTTTATTCAACTAAAGTATTGTACAACAAATCTACAAACTCTTCGCGTTTACCGCTACCTACGAAAGTAGTGAATTTAGTAAATCCAACTTTAGTAGGAAGGATATATTTTTATTAAGCTGTAAATTTGAGTAAACAATGATAAAAACATCTAGAAAATAATTTAAAATTTACGAAAATGGAAAATGAAAAGTATTATAATGTGATTCCTTCGGTAGGAGGCAGTTTTAGTTTTGGATGGAGGAAAATTTTTGAGATAAGTTTTTTACCACTTTTATTGGCGGTAATAATTGTTGGAATATTAAATGGGCCGGTTGGTGCAAACGGTCGATTTGATGGTGACTTTAATTTTAACATGCTTCTATTATTTCCTTTAGTTATTTTCGGATTGGCGTACAACTTTATGTTTTTACCCGTTATTAAATACGGCGAAAACTATTTATTCCTTAAAGTAATGAGAGATGAAGAAGCTGATTTGAAACTTTTATTTGATGGCTTTAAAACCAAATATTTAAATATAGTTTTGGCAAATCTTATTGTGTTTGCTTTAGTTATGATTGGTTTTATGATGCTAATAATTCCAGGTATTATAATTTGGTGCAGGTTGTCTTTTGTTTCGTATCTAATAATGGATAAAGATTTGGAACCTATGAAAGCGGTAGAAAAAAGCTGGGAGTTAACTCGCGGTCATGGTTGGCAGGTTTTTGGATTAGCAATCACATCTTTTTTTGTATTTATTGGTGGTGTAATAGTTCTTATTTTTGGAGCCATTATTTCTATAATGTGGATACATTCTGCTTATGCAACTTTTTACCAGGGCTTATTAAACGAGAATGACGATAATAATCCAATACCAATTTTGGGAGTAAACGAAAATTAGAAAAACAATTTCAAGCAATATTAAAAGCCCGGTATTTTTTCCGGGCTTTTGCTTTTTAAATGAACTAGATTATGTATTTTCGAAACTTAAATATTTTTGAATGAAGAAGTACATTCTTTTCCTTATATTTTTCAGCTCTATTAATATTTCCAAGGCTCAATATTTTCAAACCGGACAAGATCCGGCTACCATAAAATGGAGGCAAATTAATACTGAAAATTTTCAATTAATATATCGCTT
>JABMPI010000591.1 GCA_013203755.1 Bacteroidota bacterium | reverse complement strand
TTTCGACTGCATTAACCGAAACTGGTTCCAAAATGGACGAGGTTATTTTCGAAGAATTTAAAGGAACCGGTAACATGGAATTACAACTGGACAGGAAGCTTTCGAATAAACGAATATTCCCTGCTGTTGATATTCCAACTTCAAGCACACGTCGCGAAGATTTACTATTCTCGAAAGAAGTACTAGCCAAATTGTGGGTTTTACGCCACTACCTTGGAGGTATGAATGCAATAGAAGCTATGGAATTTATGAAAACCAGATTAATGCGTGCCAATTCAATGGAAGAATTTTTAACTTCGATGAACGACGGATAATAAGAAAAATACGATATAAATTGAAGCAGGTTATTTTTTATGACCTGCTTTTTTTTGTTTTAAACTTGGGTATGGCGAATTCCAATTCGCCATCTTTTCAGGGATTCGGAAATTGCTGCACCCTACTTCATTCCTTTTACAAAATTAAAAGTAGTTGATGGATGAATTTGCTCCGAACGCATTAAACGCGATTTTAAGGTTTTCATTCGATTTTTTGATGGTGTTTCGTAACTCACATCTATTAAGTACCGATAAAACCCATTGCTTTTTAATTTATTTTTCGATTGAAAAATGGCGACAGGCCGATTGGGCACAATTGAAGTTATTCCATTTCTTCGATATCTTTTTAATTGTAGATCTGTATCATCTTTTAGTTCATTCTCATTTTCCATTGCAATGGGCATGCGCGAATGAAACAGCTCTGGATGAAAATAAACAGGCACAATTCCGTTTTTGTTTTTCAATGAGAATAGTGTCTCAAAGTCAATTTCCTGTGGATAACTGAAATCCGTTATCCCTTCGCTTGTTATACACTTTGAAGCTGCATCGTTAAATACGTAAACATTTTCGTTGGCAATAATTCGGCAATTTTCAGGAATCAATTCTTTTTGCGAAAGATGACTGATTACAAAATTTCGAATTCCGCTTTTAAGCATTTTTGCAATTAAAGCCGAATAATAATCAATTGCATCTTCCTGAATAAACTTAGGTAACTCAACATATATTTTATTTTTGAATGTCTGAATAATAGGAAGATCAGGATCAAACCTACTCCATGTTATTTTTGAGAAATTTAGAAACAATCCATCCAACTCATTCAAATTCATTTTTAGAAGCCACTCCATTGAACTAATTCGAAAATAAAACTCCTCGCTTTTTTGTGCCGGTTTTGCAATCAATTCAGAGAGTATCTTACTTTTAAATACTTGTGAAAGTTGCTCTGGCTTTCTCGAACCCGATTCGTTCAGTTTCGAAGGAAATTTAATATCACTTATTCCAGACAAATAAACTTCACTATTGGGTCTTATTCTTTTTTCACCCGTATCAATCATATACAAACCATTTTCAAATTCAACCGAACGTACTATTACGGGTTTCTGTTTCTCGGTATTTGGAATATGAAACCTTAAACGAAAACCCGGCTCCACTTTCATTTTCGATGAAAATATAACAGCGGAATCGTAAACTTTACTCACCTTCCCCAATAATACTCCTGCAACTGTTTTGTTTGAAACGGCACTTCGTACATC
This sequence comes from Bacteroidota bacterium, assembly GCA_013203755.1. GTDB lineage: Bacteria > Bacteroidota > Bacteroidia > Bacteroidales > Prolixibacteraceae > Draconibacterium. Next base: position 6,734 of record JABMPI010000591.1, on the reverse strand, counting down.
TTTCCCAAGAAAATAGCTGGTTTTTTCACGACCAAAATCCAAGTCTAATAATTCTTTTGCCTCGTGTATATTTTGTTTGTCATCCAATGCTATTCGATACGCTTTTGCTACCCGAAAAGTATATTCACCCGACTTCATCCGCCCTTCTATTATCAGGCTGGTTACTCCCATTTTTACCAAATAATCAACCGAATCGATCATCTGATTATCTTTCAAATTAAAAAGATACTGGTCTTTTTTTCTTGCTGAATAAGTACGTCGGCATGGTTGTGTGCATAATCCACGGTTCGCTCCTCGCCCGCCGGAATAACTACTGTACAAACACATTCCCGAAAACGAATAACAAAGTGCACCATGAATAAAAACCTCGGTTTCAACTTTGCTTTTTTTGCAAATGGTTTGAAGTTCTCTTAATGTTAATTCGCGTGCAAGAACTACACGGTCGAAACCTACCCTTTCGGAATAATTTGCACCCAAAGAATTATGAATTCCTAACTGTGTACTGGCATGAATACTTAACTTTGGGAAAAACTTTTTAGCAAGAAAATATACTCCCCAATCCTGAATGATAATTCCGTCGACTCTGGAAAGATTAAGAAAATGCAAATAATCAAGCAACTCAGAAATTTCGCTGTTTTTAATTACCGTATTTAAGGTAATATACACCAGAACGTTTCTTTTTTTCGCCTCTTTTAACAGAGGTTGAAGTTGTGAATTTGTAAAGTTTTTAGCTCTGCCACGGGCATTAAATTGTTTTAATCCTAAATAAATGGCATCGGCACCACCTTGCAGGGCGGCATAAAACGATTCAATATTTCCAACGGGTAAAAGAAGTTCCGGTTTATTTTGCATGAATATAATTTCTGGCAAATTTACAATTTTTTAACCTCTGTGTTTAACACGATCTCCTCAACCCAATGTTAATTAAAATAATAAGCCCAAACTTATTCTAAAACTGGCTTCCCTTCGGATATTTAAGCAATTGACAGACAGTTATGGAATTGTCAAATTCCAATATTTTACTATTTTTACAAGTTATAAATAGCATCTATTTTCTGTTTTTGCTATGTACAGATTGCAATTATAAGCTTAAACTGGTTATTTTTGCATAAAATTTAAAGCTTGGAATTCTTTCAACATACACATAAGTCTTTACTGGAAAGCTCGAAACCTACTATAAAAAGGGAGCTTTTAGAAAGTATTGATTGGAATCAAAAACTCATTTGCATTAAGGGTTTTAGGGGGGTTGGTAAAACTACGTTCCTACTCGACTACATTCGAAAGACTTATCCTGAATCGAATTCGGTACTCTACATCAACCTCAATAATTTCTATTTCACCAAACGAAAAATAAGTTCGTTTGCCGATGAATTTGCAAAACGGGGTGGAAAAGTATTGATATTAGACCAAATTCAGAAATATCCTGAATGGTCGGAAGATTTAAAAAAGTGTGTGACCGACATTCCTGAATTAAAAATTATTTTCACCTCGTCGCCGGTTCTTCGAATTGCCGAAGATAATCCGGATTTAGATGGAATTGCAAGCATCAATCATTTGGAAGGTTTATCGTTTAGAGAATATCTAAACCATCAAACAGGAAGTAATTTTGATTTCTACACTTTCGATGAGTTAGTGAAAAACCATGTGAAAATTGCAAAAAAGATTGTTGCTGAAGTTCGTCCGCTTGCCTATTTCGACGACTACTTAAAACAAGGTTATTTCCCTTATTTTATGGATGACCCCAATTTCTACGTCAACAAATTACTTAAGCATATAAATCTGGCACTGGAAATAGATGTTCCGTATATCAATCAAATTGAATTAAAATACCTTTCTAAATTAAGAAAGCTGCTGCACATCATAGCCACAGAAACGCCTTTTACGCCAAATGTTAGTAAATTGGCGACGGCTGTTCAAACATCGCGAGCAACGGTAATGAATTACTTAAAGTATTTAAAAAATGCTAAATTAATTCACATGCTTCATTCAAACGGCGATGACGACCAAATAAAAAAGCCCGACAAAGTTTATTTGCACAATACAAACTTAATTTATGCCATTGCGCCAAATAATACGGGTAATTTAAATTTGCGCCAAACGTTCTTTTACAACCAGGTGGGGTATAAATGCCAACTTAGAACCTCGCCAAAATCCGATTTCTGTGTTGATGGCAAATACCATTTTATAGTGGGTGGCAGAAAACTGGACCCGACTCGTGATATTTACGCAGCCTCCGATGTAATTGAAATTGGAGAAGGCAATAAAATACCACTGTGGTTGTTTGGCTTTTTGTACTAGACTAAAAATCATTAGAAACAAATAATATACAAAAAATATAAATTGAATAAAAAATGACTAAGCAAAAGAAATTCATCACATGCGACGGCAATTATGCGGCAGCGCATATAAGTTATATGTTTAGCGAAGTAGCATGTATCTACCCTATTACTCCTTCGTCAACTATGGCAGAATATGTCGACGAGTGGGCAGCTTTTGGTAGAAAAAACATGTTTGGACGTCCGGTTCGTTTGGCAGAAATGCAAAGTGAAGGTGGTGCTGCAGGTGCAGTTCACGGTGCTCTTCAGGCGGGTGCTTTAACTTCTACTTACACTGCGTCGCAGGGATTGTTGTTAATGATACCTAACATGTACAAAATGGCAGGTGAGTTATTACCTACAGTTTTTCATGTAAGTGCACGTGCATTGGCAGGTCATGCTCTTTCTATCTTTGGCGATCATAGTGATATTTATGCTGCACGTCAAACTGGCTTCGCAATGTTGGGAGCCGGTTCTGTTCAGGAGGAAATGGATTTAGCTGGTGTTGCGCATTTGGCTACACTAAAATCAAGAGTTCCATTCTTAGCATTTTTCGATGGTTTCAGGACTTCACACGAAATCCAAAAAATTGAAGCCATTGACATGGAAGATATTGTTCCAATGGTTGACCAGGACGCATTGCAGGAGTTTCGCGACCGTGCAATTAATCCGGAAAATCCTGTAACTCGTGGCACTGCTCAAAACCCTGATATTTTCTTTCAGGCAAAAGAAGCAGGAAATAGATTCTTAGATGCTGTTCCGGATATTGTAGCGGATTACATGGATCAAATTAGCGAACTGACCGGTAGGAAATACCGTCCATTCACTTATTATGGCGATCCTGAAGCGGAGAACATCATTATTGCAATGGGTTCTTCAACAGAAACCATTCGTGAAACCATAGATTATTTAACCGCTCAAGGTAAAAAAGTTGGTTTGGTTGTGGTACACTTGTTCCGCCCGTTCTCAGCAAAATATTTCGCAGAAGCACTTCCAAAATCAGTAAAAAGAATTGCTGTTTTAGACCGTGCAAAAGAGCCGGGAGCTGGTGGCGAGCCTTTGTTCTTAGATATTCGCTCTTATTTCTACGGAAAAGAAAATGCACCGATTATTGTTGGCGGACGTTATGGTTTAGGTTCAAAAGACACTACTCCATCGCAAATTATGTCGATTTACGAAAACCTTGAGAGAAATGAGCCAAAAGCTGATTTCACAGTAGGTATTGTAGATGACGTAACTTTCAAATCGCTTCCATTAAAAGAAGAAATCGACATGACTCCGAAAGGAACTTACCAGGCTAAATTCTATGGTTTGGGTTCTGACGGTACAGTTGGTGCAAATAAAAATTCAATTAAAATTATTGGTGATGCCACCGACAAATCTTGTCAGGGATATTTCCAATACGATTCAAAAAAATCGGGTGGTTTTACTTGTTCTCACCTTCGTTTTGGTGAAAAACAAATTCGTTCAACTTACCTGGTAACAACACCCGATTTTGTGGCTTGCCACGTTCCTGCATACATTAATTTATATGATGTTTTAAAAGGATTGAAAAAAGGTGGTTCATTCCTAATGAACTCAATTTGGGACGCAGAAGAGACTAAAAGACGTCTTCCTGATGGAATGAAAAAATACATGGCGGACAACGAAATCAAATTCTACATCATCAACGGAACCAAGTTGGGTGAAGAGTTAGGTTTGGGAACACGCACCAATACAATTATGCAATCGGCTTTCTTCAAAATCACAGGCGTAATTCCTTACGAAATTGCTGTTGACCAAATGAAAACTGCCATTGTAAAATCATACGGAAACAAAGGCGAACACATTGTAAACATGAACTACTCGGCAGTTGAAGCTGGTGGTAAAAACGTTGTTGAAGTTGAAGTACCTACCGAATGGAAAGACATCGAAGTTGGAGATGTTGAGGAAGATTCAAAACGTCCTGAGTACATTAAAAATGTTGTTGACGTAATTAACGGACAACGTGGTGACGATCTTCCGGTTTCTACCTTTATTGGTAGTGAAGATGGTACTTTCCCATTGGGAACTGCGGCTTACGAAAAACGTGGTGTTGCGGTAAATGTACCAGAATGGCAAGCTGACAACTGTATTCAGTGTAACCAATGTGCTTATGTTTGTCCTCACGCTGCAATTCGCCCATTCTTAATGGACGAGGCAGAAGTTACTGCATCACCAGACGGTACTGAGGTTAAAGTGGCTACTCCGGCAAAAGTATTTGGTGGCTTAAATTTCAGAATTCAGGTGAGTGTTCTCGACTGTACCGGTTGCGGAAACTGTGCCGATGTTTGTCCTTCGAAAGAAAAATCGTTGATAATGAAACCTCTGGGTTCTCAGCAAGACGAGATTAAACGTTGGGACTACATGGTAGACGAGGTTGCTTTAAAAGAGAATGTGGTAGACAAAACCAAATCTGTTAAAAACTCGCAGTTTGCTCAACCATTATTCGAGTTCTCCGGAGCTTGTGCAGGTTGTGGAGAAACTCCATACATTAAATTAATTACACAATTATACGGCGAAAGAATGATGGTTGCCAATGCAACAGGTTGTTCTTCAATTTACGGTGGTTCTGCTCCATCTACTCCGTATTGCAAACATAAAGATTCAGGAAACGGACCAGCTTGGGCAAATTCATTGTTCGAAGATAACGCCGAGTATGGCTTTGGTTTTTCTGAAGGTGTTCAGGCACAACGCGACCGCATTGAAAGCATTATGCAGGGTGCGCTAAGTAACGGTGCAAGCGATGCTGAAAAAGAAGTTTACACAGAATGGATTGCAAACAAAGAAAATGCTAACGGTTCTGTTGTAGCTACTAAAAAAGTATTAGATGTAATTACAACCAGTGATAACGGCGATGCAAAAGAAATAGTTAAACTAAAACAATACCTGATTAAAAAATCGACTTGGGTATTTGGTGGCGACGGTTGGGCTTACGACATTGGCTTTGGTGGTTTGGACCATGTTTTAGCCAGCGGACAAGACATTAATGTTTTGGTAATGGATACCGAGATTTACTCAAATACAGGTGGTCAGGCATCGAAAGCAACTCCGGTTGGAGCTGTTGCTAAATTTGCTGCTTCGGGTAAAAAAATTCGTAAAAAAGACCTGGGTGCAATGATGATGAGCTATGGTTATGTTTACGTTGCACAAGTTGCAATGGGAGCCAATCAATCGCAATATTTCAAAGCATTAAAAGAGGCTGAATCCTATCCTGGACCATCACTAATTATTGCTTATTCGCCTTGTATCTCTCACGGATTGCGTGCAAGCATGGGGAAAACACAGGAAGAAGAGAAAAAAGCTGTTCAGGCTGGTTACTGGTCATTGTTCCGTCATAATCCACTGTTGGAAGAAGAGGGTAAAAACCCATTCGTATTGGATTCGAAAGCACCGGACTGGAGTAAATTCCAGGAGTTCTTAAACGGTGAGGTTCGTTATACTTCATTAAAGAAAACATTCCCGGCTGAAGCCGACGAATTGTTTGCTGCTTCGGAGGAGAATGCAAAATGGCGTCATAATTCTTACCTTAGAATGGCTGCCATGGATTTCTCAAAAACAGAGGAATAAAAACCACTCTATTATAATAAAAGGCCGCTGCATTAATTTTTGCAGCGGCTTTTTTTTTGTGAAGGATGCCATCCCTCTATTTTGAATTAAAAAGGAGAACATCCATTTTTTATTCTGAATTGGCACCTTCATTATCAAGAACTTAAGTTTATATCAGTTCGTAAATTCCATCCACAAACCGACGAGAACACATAAGATAAATCCCTCTGTCGAAATAGCGCAAATAATCGCTGTCTAATTCCAGAATATCATCGATATAAAATTCAGTAAAAACCTCTTTCATTTTCTCGTATACCGCATATTCATACACCTCTCCAACTAATTCCTCTTTGTACGATTCCCAAAATACTTCAGTGTATTGTTCGTGATATTTATCCGGAAGTTCGCTCATCTCTTTTAGACGTTTCCTATCTGCCTCTTCTCTTGTTGTTGGCTTTTTAACCGGGGCAAGAGCCGTTACAGCAAATTTTTTAAAATTCATTGAGTCTACCGTATTGAACTCTTTCCAAATCTCGCCGACATATTTTTCGGCAATAGCAAGCACTGCTTTTTCATATTTATTGAAGTGTTTATTAAATTAAGGCAAGTGTTTAAATACCACTTCTGTCAAAGCTGGTGGAAGCTTTTGGCTAAAACCTTCATATAATACTTTATAATGGGCTTCCTTTTCTTCAAATCGTTTAATTGTCAGTTTACATAGTATTATTTCTTAAAATACTTTTGTATTAATACCAGTAATTCGGTTTTGTTAATTGGTTTTGCAATATAATCGTTGCACCCTGCTTCCAATGCTTTTTCCCTGTCGCCGGTTAATCCATAAGCGGTTTGTGC
>JABMPI010000590.1 GCA_013203755.1 Bacteroidota bacterium | reverse complement strand
TTGAAAGTATACAGTAACGGCGAAATTAATTATAAATTAAAAGGAATTTACGCCAAAGCATCTGTAATCTGGAATTATCAGGCTCCCGAAGGAACTGGTGATACGCACTATTCAATTATGCGCGGTTCCAAGTGTAACATTGAAATAAAGCAAGGCAAAGAGGAAGCATACAAACCAACACTTTATGTTGAATCAACTGGTGTAGAATTGGAATCTTTTACGGCCAATCTTGAAAAAGCAATCAGCAATGATTTGAATAAGCTTTACCCGGGAATTAGTCTGGTAAAAAAGGGAGATAATGTTTGGACTGTTGTAATTCCGGATAAATATAAAATTGGTCACGAAGCACATTTCGGGCAGGTAACTGAAAAATATTTGCGTTACCTAAAAGATGGCAGTATGCCAGAGTGGGAAGTTCCTAATATGATTGTAAAATACTATACCACCACCGAAGCTATGAAAGTGGCGATGAAGTAAAAAGTATTGAGATTATAGAAATGATATTGAGAAGGCTGTCCAATTTGGGCAGCCTTTTTTTAGGCATTATTGTACGTATTGCCAGAAGCAAACGGGATGTCATCTTTACCGTTTTAAAACGTGACAAAAACTGATGATTTTTTCGAAAATTTCAAAAATGATAAAGAAGGAATTCCTTGCTCAAGTTTTGGGCAAAAAAAAGGTTTTGCATATTGCAAAACCTTTATATTCAGATTTGTTTTTTTGCTAAATCAAATTTGCCTCTTTTAACAACTCTTCCATTTCAAGCTGAACTTCTTTTGCTGCCTTTTTTGCTTTCTCAGCAAAATCAACGTCAACCGAAGCATAAATAATTCCGCGAGAAGAGTTTACGAGTAAGCCACATTTGCTGTTCATTCCGTTTTGAGCTACTTCCTGCAAACTTCCACCTTGCGCTCCAACACCGGGAACCAATAAAAAGTGGTTAGGTACAATCTCACGGATTTCTTTTAATTTCTCCGCTTTGGTGGCGCCAACTACATACATCATGTTTTCGTTTGTACCCCAGGTTTGCGAAGTTTTTAGCACCGATTCAAAAAGTTTATCACCACTTTTTTCGTCTTGAAGAAATTGAAAATCGAATGCACCTTTATTTGAAGTTAATGCCAAAAGAATAACCCATTTGCCGGGGTATGTCATAAATGGTTTAACCGAATCTTCTCCCATGTATGGTGCAACGGTAACCGCATCAAAATCTTGATTTTCGAAAAATGCACGGGCATATAAATTGGAGGTATTTCCAATGTCACCACGTTTTGCATCGGCAATAATAAAAATCTCAGGATATTCTGATTTCAAATATGCGACTGTTTTTTCCAGACTTACTAAACCCTCCGAACCCAGACTTTCGTAAAAAGCCAGGTTTGGTTTGTATGCAACCGTAAATTCTGCAGTGGCATCAATTATTTCTTTGTTGAAAGCATAAATTGGATCATCTGTTTTCAATAAATGTTTTGGTATTTTTTGAATATCGGTATCTAAACCAACGCAAAGGAAACTGTGTTTTTTCTGTATCTGTTCGAAAAGTTGTTGCTGATTCATATTGTAAAAATTGGTCGGAAGACTGAAGACCGAAGTCAGAAGTTCGTCCTAAAGTTATTATCTATTTCATTCTTGTGTACACGGGAATCTGTTGATATTATATGATGAGATTCCCGATTGCTAGGGAATGATTTTAAATTTCAGCCTCTTTTAATCTTTCTGCATTCTCTTCAATCATCAGCTTTTCAATTATCTCTTCAATGTCGCCATTAATAATTGCCTGAAGATTGTACATGGTTAAATTAATACGGTGGTCGGTTACACGACCCTGTGGCCAGTTGTAAGTTCTAATTTTCGCCGAACGGTCACCGGTAGAAACCAGCGTTTTACGTCTCGATGAAATTTCATCCAAATATTTTTGGTGCTCCAGAGCATAAATTCTTGAACGTAATTCGATCATTGCTTTTGCCAGGTTTTTTAATTGCGATTTCTGATCCTGGCAAGTAACAACAATTCCGGTTGGATTGTGTGTTAATCGGATTGCAGAATAAGTCGTATTTACCGACTGCCCACCAGGACCCGACGAACAATACGTATCTTTTCTAATGTCACTATCCTTTACATCAATGTCAAATTCTTCTGCCTCTGGTAAAACCGCAACGGTTGCCGCTGAAGTATGAACACGACCCTGAGTTTCGGTTTGTGGAACACGTTGTACGCGGTGCACGCCCGATTCGTATTTCATTACCCCGTAAACATTTTCACCTTTAATATTGGCAACAATTTCTTTGTAGCCGCCAGAAGTTCCTTCATTTACGTTGGTAATATCCAAACGCCACCCTTTAGTTTCAAAGAATTTCGAATACATTCTAAATAGGTCGCCGGCAAAAATACTTGCTTCGTCACCGCCAGTTCCGGCACGTATTTCCAAAATGGCATTTTTACCATCTTCCGGGTCGGCAGGTACCAATAACATTTTTATTTCCTGCTCTTTTTCGGGAATCAGTTTTTCAGACAATTCGATTTCATCACGAGCCATTTCGCGCATTTCTTCGTCCGTCTCCTCTGCCAGCATCTCTTTCCCCGATTCAATATTGTCAACCAGATTTTTAAATTCTTTGAATACGGCAACTAACTTCTCCAGGTTTTTATATTCCTGGTTCAGTTTTACATACCGTTTCATGTCAGACATTATTTCCGGGTCTGTAATTTGCTGTTCCACCTCTTCGAAGCGGTGTCTTATTGATTCGTATTTTTCTAATAATTCGTATTGTGCCATTTTTGTCTCTCTTGAATTGTCATTCCGAAGGAGTAAGCGACTGAGGTATCTCAATCAGCAGATTTCTCTCTTCGTTCGAAATGACATTAATAAATAAATTCGCCTTTCTCCGACTTAATAGTAAGTTTTTTTCCTTCAAAAGGTTTAACTCTCCCAATTATCTGAGCATCTATATTAAACGATTTTGCAATTGCAATTATGTCATCAGCAATTTCGCTTCCACAGTATATTTCGTAACGGTGTCCCATATTAAACACCTTGTACATTTCTTTCCAATTTGTTCCAGACTCTTCCTGGATAATTTTGAATAGCGGAGGAACTGGAAACATGTTATCTTTTATTACATGAACATCGTCTACAAAATGCAGTACTTTTGTTTGCGCTCCACCCGAACAGTGAATCATTCCTGAAATCTGACCACGGAACTTGTCCAATACTTTTTTAATAACCGGAGCATAAGTTCGGGTTGGCGAAAGTACCAGTTTCCCGGCATCTGTATCCAGGCCTTTAATTTTATCTGTTAATTTGTAATTTCCGGAATAAACCAGATCGTTAGGAATTTTAGGATCAAACCCTTCCGAATATTTTTCAGCCAAATATTTGGCAAAAACATCGTGGCGCGCCGAAGTTAATCCATTGCTGCCCATTCCTCCGTTGTATTCGGTTTCGTATGTTGCTTGCCCCGATGAAGAGAGTCCTACAATTACATCTCCACCAGAAATATTGTCGGCAGAAATTACATCTGCTTTTTTCATTCGGCAAGTAACCGTTGAATCCACAATTATTGTACGAACCAAATCGCCAACATCTGCTGTTTCTCCACCTGTTGAATAAATGCTAATTCCCATTTCTCGTAAATCGGAAAGTAATTCCTCGGTGCCATTAATTATAGCTCCAATTACTTCGCCTGGAATATTATTTTTGTTCCTGCCAATTGTCGACGAAACCAGAATATTATCCACTGCCCCAACGCAAAGCAAGTCGTCTACATTCATAATTAATGCGTCCTGTGCAATTCCTTTCCAAACCGAAAGGTCACCGGTTTCTTTCCAATACAAATATGCTAATGACGATTTTGTGCCTGCCCCGTCGGCGTGCATAATATTGCACCACTCATCGTTGCCACCTAATATGTCGGGAACGATTTTGCAAAATGCTTTTGGAAACAATCCTTTATCCACATCTTTTATGGCTTCATGCACATCTTCTTTTGACGCTGAAACTCCTCTGGCGCTGTATCTTGATTCGGTAACCATTTGTATTATTAAATTTTATGGCTGCAAAATTAACAAATTCTAATGACCTGTAATAAAAAAAGGAAAGCCCTCTTTAAAGACTTTCCTTTTTAACAATATTGTGTAAGAAACTGTCTAAAAATTATCCTTTTATTTTATTATGCGTATTTTTCGCTTATACTGCGTTGAATTTTCCTTAAATAGCTGATGCTATTCTTGTCAAATTCACCTTGCCTAAGCAAAAAATACAACATAATAATTCTAAAAAACAAAATTAAGACCGTTTCTAAGCTAAGCGTACAAAAAACGCTTGATTTTTTTAGTCGGTGTTCTTTCAAAAGGATTAGGTTGTAAAACAACTTGCTGAATTCTTGAAAACTTGTTTAATTCAGTATTCACTTTTTTATGAATTTCAATTAAAACTTCCTCCGATTTTTCAGCAAAATATTGTTTTGCTTCCAATTTTAAATGTTTGAAATTCTCTTCCATCTCTTCCATGTTTAAGTGAATCATGGCAACCAGTTTTCCCTTTTCCTCTTTTACCAACGATTCCACTACAAATTTCATTTTATTTATCACAGATTCAATCTCTTCGGGATAAATATTTTCTCCGCTTGCACCAATAATCATGGTTTTAATTCTGCCTTTAATATGCAATAAGTTATTTTTGTCGAAAGTACCGCGGTCACCGGTTCTAAACCATCCGTCTTCTGTAAAAACTTCTTTGGTTGCTTCAGCAGATTTATAATAACCACGCATCACGTTTTCTCCTTGCGCCTGTATTTCACCCTCTCCGGTTATTGGGTCAGCATTAGCAATTCGTAATGTAACTCCCTCCATTGCAATGCCTGTTGAACCAATTTGGGTATTTCCCCCTACTGCACCAGCAAGAATAGGAGAGGTCTCGGTTAAGCCATAACCAATGGCATACGGAAATTTTCCTTCCTTTAAAAAGCGTTCAACTGTTGAATCGAGTTTAGCTCCTCCGATTCCGAAAAATTTCAATTCTCCTCCAAACGATTTATGGAGTTTTGCAGCAGCAACTTTATGTAATACTTTCCTAATTGGCGAAAGCGAATATAAAAACCGTATTACCGGACTTTTCTGGAAAGCAGGTAATATTTTCATCCTAAAAACTTTCTCGATTATTAAAGGAACGGTAAGCATTATTGTTGGTTTTACTTTTTGTAATGCAGGAAGTAAAACCGAGGCTACAGGTGGTTTACGTAAATAATGAATGGATGCACCATATTTTATTGGCAGTAAAAATCCAACCGTGTTTTCTAATGTATGTGACAACGGTAAAACAGATA
>JABMPI010000589.1 GCA_013203755.1 Bacteroidota bacterium | reverse complement strand
CTCTCAAATATGACCAAATATTCACTGACAAAAGGAATTATACACTATATAGGCTTCTATCATCACAATATGGCGGACATGGATTACCACTATTATAAACTTCATCGTCACTTTGCACTGACTTGGCTTGCAGCATATTATTACCATCCATCACATTGGATGAGATCATTACATCCATTGATTTCGAAATCCCAAACTCAATTTCTGCTTCCTTTTTATCCTGAATATTAAAAATTTCGTGTAATTCAAATTTAGTAAGAAGGTAAGCACAAGGGTAAATATATCGTCTTACATCGGCACCTTCACTTTCCGCATCCAATTCTCCTGCACGCCAACTTTTGTAACGTTTTAAGCTTTCAATAACTTCTGCGGTATTTGCCGAGAAATCAACATTTTTCTTATCTAACTTATAAACAGGTGTTCATAATCTACATAAACATCTCCGCTTCCCAAAAGAAAGGCAGATACTGCATAGGCACACAACTCTAACTTCCCATTCTTTTTTTCCGGTTCTAGTCCTAAATAAATCCTTACCCGGTTTTCATTATCCCCGGCTAAAATTTTATACGTTTCTTTTTGAAGTACGATTTGAGGAATTTTAAGATTCAAGGTTAGTTTTTCTTCTTCCTTCAAACTTTTTCTCCAGTTGTTAGCTTTTTGTGGGGGAAGCTGGTCGCGTTTTAATTTTGGTGCCATCGTTTAATTTTTTTTGGTGATTATAGAATTTAAAAATAGTACATTTCTTCAACAAAAAAAACAGGCTAAATAACAGACAAAAACTAATACCACTACTAATCAACAACTTAACAAATTCCCCCTACATAAATAAGGTATAAATACGTATTGTTTTTAGTATTTATACGCAACTTAAGAAACATTTAAATAAAAAAAGAACCACCTTTTCAGGCAATTCTTCTGTTCAAATTTATATTACAAAATCAAATATTCATTTTAATCGTTAAAATAAAAACCTTCGTTCCGGTAATCATTATCATATGCAAAATACCTCTCTGGATAATGTACCAATCGATATCCATAATTTGAATATTCAAAGAATAAATTACCCACTCTAAAGTAGAGGTAACCATTTATGTAAACTTGTTGATATCCCGAAGGCAAATATTCAAAATTTAGGCCGAAGGGCATGTCAACCAAAACATAACCTACATTTATATGGTATCTGAAAAAATGCCCGTTATAACCGTAGTACCTGTTATGGTTGTGAACAAACACCTGCGGAGGAAAAACAAATCGACTAATTACATGTCCATAATAATTATGGTGGTAGTAATGTTGGTGAAACTTATAAGAATGTGGATTGTATCCATTGTAGTAGTCTCTCCAACTATTGTGGCTCCAGCTGTACCTTTCCCAACTTCTGTCCCAGTGGTTATATTTATTGTGGTTGTACTTATTATAAGATTTGTTTGAATTATGGTTGTAATTCATTTTATTGGGTCGGTAATTATCCGACCATGTTTTATTACTCCCTTTATAGTTTTTATTTGGTCTGTAACGTATATCATTTTTATTCAAATCGTACTTTGTACGGTTAGTAGTGTATGTTCCTGTTTCTCTTCTACCAGAATTACTTAAAGTTGAAACATGTTTTGTGCCGCTTGGTTGGCGAGTTGAAACACGAGTTGAATTAGAATTAGTTTTACTTTTGTTATTATAAACATTTTCTCTATTTCGTTGTAAAATTGGGGTGGTGCTTTTACTACTTCTGTTTCTAATACTTGAATTCCTTTTGGTATTTTCGCTACTTTTTGGAGCTTTTACAATTGGAGTAGATTTCCTCGTGTTATTGGAAGACCTGTCACGTGTTGAAACCTGTCTCTGTTCGTTGCTACTTTTACTTCGTGTTACGGAAGGAGTACTTCTGGGTTGTGTACTCCGCTTATTTGTAACCGAACTGTTTCGTGAAGTGCGTTGCGCTTTATCGTTAGTCTTAGAAGTACTCTTTTTTTGAACAGCACTTTTTCTGCTATTATCGCTTTTTTTAACTTGTGAACTTCTTGTTTCATTTCCAGTTGAACGGCGCTGAGCGCTTGCTGGAATTGTTGCTATTATTGTAACTGCCACCAGAGTAATCATCGTAGCAAGCAGTCTGATTTTTGTTGTTTTCATGACTCTTGTTTTTTAGATTCAATAATCTTTTTGTTATGCTCTTTTGGCGCCTTTAAAAATACCGGTAATGCAGCAGACTAAACAAAGGTTGTGCCAAAGATGTAACCAACAATTAATAAACTTCGCAAATCGCTAGATACCAATAAATTAAAAATGTATTTTTTTATGAAATTGTACAACCTCTCCAAACTTGGTTTAATAGTTTATAAAAACATGTGCTGTTTTAATACAACACACAAGTATCAAAATAAAAATACAGGAAGAGAATAATTTTGATAATTGATTCTGCATGTGTTAATTTTTGCAACAACTGTTAATTTATTAAAAACAAGAAATAGCTTTCAAGGCAGACCTTGATAATTTCTTTTTTATCAGCTATTTTCTGTCTACTTTTGCAACGCTTAAAAAATTTGAATGGCAAGAGTTTTAGCAATCGATTACGGAAGAAAAAGAGTTGGGCTGGCAGTTACCGATCCCAGGCAAATTATTGCCAGCCGGTTAACAACTGTACCAACTCATACTATTTGGGATTTTTTAAAAGATTACTTTCAAAAAGAATCGGTAGAATCGGTTGTAGTCGGTTATCCAAAACAAATGAACAACGAGGCTTCGGAAGCTGTTAGATACATTAATCCGTTTTTAAAGAAATTTCAAAAGACATATCCCGATATGAATTTGGAAATTTTGGATGAACGATTTACATCAAAAATGGCTTTTCAAACCATGATTGATGGCGGATTAAAAAAGCAAAAAAGACGAGACAAAGCAATGGTTGACGCAATTAGTGCCACCATTATTTTGCAAAGTTATTTAGAACAAAAAAGAAATCAGTTTTAAGATATGAAGTACCCGGTTACGGTATATGGAGATGTGCTTTTACGAAAAAAAGCAAAAAAAATTGAAAAGGATAATCCTAAGTTGAATGAGATTATTGAAAATATGTGGGAAACCATGTATTATTCTGATGGAGTTGGATTAGCTGCTCCGCAAGTTGGTTTATCCATTCGTTTATTTATAATCGATGCTTCTTCGGGAGCCGATGAAGAACCTGAATTAGCAGATTTCAAAAAGGTATTTATAAATCCTGTAATTATTGAAACTGCCGGAGAAGAGTGGATAATGAACGAAGGGTGTTTGAGTCTGCCAGAAATCCGTGAAGATGTTTCGCGAAAAGATGAAGTTCGACTTAGATATTTTGATGAGAATTTTGTTGAACACGAAGAAGTTTACAAGGGTTTTGCAGGCAGAGTAATTCAGCATGAATATGACCATTTAGATGGAAAATTATTTATCGACTATTTATCGCCACTGCGGAAACGGTTGCTTAAAAGCAAGTTAAGTGCAATTACAACTGGAAAAGTTCGCCCACATTATCGAATAAAGATTCCAGCAAAATAGTTGTAACACTTTCACATAATTTTCGTTTGATTAAAAGAACTCAAACGAATATTTTGAATAATCCATTTCAAAAAATTCCCTTTCTTAGGCTGACCATTGCGTTGGCTTTTGGTGTTTTTATTGGTTCCTTAGTTCAGATTTCGACAGTGCCATTAATTGCCCTTTCGGGTTTATTATATTTCTTTTTGTTTATTCTGAATCGTTATTACAGATTCCATATTGTTTCATTGTTTGGCATTTCCGCTCAACTTCTTTTTATTGTAATTGGAATACTCGTTTTTGAAATTCACAACAAAAGACCAGTATTAGCCGAAAATGGCATTTTTATCGGTACTGTTTTAGAAAAACCCCAGGAAAAGAAAAACTCATACAAATCTGTTATTCAACTATTATCAGTAAAAAATAGGGATACAATTTTTCAAACCAACGAAAAAATTCTGGTCTATTTCGAAAAAGGAGAAAGCGCTACAAACTTAAATCCCGGCGATAATATAGCTTTCAAAACCTCGTTACAAATTATTAAAAACTATGGAAACCCGTTTGAATTTGATTACAAAAAATACCTGGCAAACAAAAAGATTTACCGGCAAGTCTACCTTTCATCAGAAAATTGGAAGAAAACGAATTTACCTGCCCCCTTTTCAGTTTATATTTTTGCCGAAAACATTCGTGAAAAACTATTATCAATTTACAGAAAACAACAACTTGGCAGAAATGAATTAGAAATTCTTTCCGCATTAACACTGGGTTACAAACGGGGACTCGATCCGGAAACAAAACGGATTTTCTCTGCTGCCGATGCCATGCATGTTTTAGCAGTTTCCGGACTGCATGTTGGTATAATATTTTGGGTAATTACTTTACTATTCGGATTTCTCAGAAAACAAAAATCGGGGAAATTCCTATTTGTAATACTCTCGGTTTGTTTACTTTGGGTATACGCTTTTATAACCGGTCTTTCTCCGTCGGTTATGCGTGCTGCAGCCATGTTTTCCATATTTGTTATTGGCGATAATTTAAATCGCAAAGCAAATACTTACAACTCATTGGCAGCCTCGGCTTTGTTTCTTTTGCTTTTTAATCCCAACAATCTTTTTGAAGTTGGTTTCCAACTCTCCTACTCCGCTGTTTTTGGAATTGTATTTCTTCAACCCAAACTCTCAAAATTACTTCCTGTTAAAAACAAGTTTGTCA
The DNA here is from genome assembly GCA_013203755.1 of Bacteroidota bacterium. Classification (GTDB taxonomy): domain Bacteria; phylum Bacteroidota; class Bacteroidia; order Bacteroidales; family Prolixibacteraceae; genus Draconibacterium. The sequence goes on along the minus strand of JABMPI010000589.1, from coordinate 10,743 downwards.
GATTCTTTTGGCTTTGTTAACCGTTTCTGTTGCGGCACAAATTGCAACGTTTCCGTTAACAACCTTCTATTTCAACCAGTTTCCAACTTATTTCTGGATAACCAACATTATAATAATCCCGGCTGTTATGATACTAATTCCGCTAGGAATGGGCTTGCTTCTTTTTTCAAAAATATCGATAGTATCAAACCTTATTTCTGCAACAATTCAACTTCTAATAAAAGGGTGTTTTTTTATCCTAACCAAAATTGAACAACTCCCTTTCTCAATACAGGAAATCTCTATTCACCCAATTGAACTCTACTTTCTAATTGCAATACTGGTTTCGTTTTATTTAATAATTCAAAACTTCAATCCACGCTATCTAAAAGCTACTTTATCTTTCACGCTGTTTTTACTAATTGCATCACTGCTGCTAAATATTAATCAAACTAATAGTCGTCAATTAATTGTGTACAACACTCCCAAAAACCTCACCGTGCAATTAATTTACGGGAAGAAGAATTTTATTATTTCTAAAGATAAAATTGAAACAAATGAAAATATTTTAAACCTCATAAAAACCACAAACTGTAAACTGAAGCTGGAATCTCCTTCATTTTTTACCACGAATGATACTTTGACTACTGAATTTTTACTATTAAAAAATGGAACTTTAATTTTTGAAGGGAAAATAATTTCGTTTAATTATAAAAACACCAATTTACCAAGTATGCTTTCACCGCATTTAATTATTAACCCAAACCAATTTAGCGATTTAGAAAAAAATATTTCAACGAACACACAAATCATAACGAACAAAAGATTCATTCCAAAAAACAATTCTCTTCTCAACCGTATTCATCAGACTTCAAAACAAGGAGCTTTCATGGAAAAGTGGTAACTTCATACATTAATTCAATATTTATTTCGATAAGATAATTTTGTCTTTTGAAGGAAATTCAGAAGTTAATAACTTATTTTGCCGGGTAATTTTAAGAAAAGCTATAAATGAAAGTTGTAATTGCAGGTGCCGGAGAAGTTGGTACACATTTAGCACGAATGTTAACTAACGAGAATCACGACATCGTATTACTCGACGATTCCCCAGAAAAATTATCGAAAATCAGTAATGATGTAGACTTGTTAAGTATTGTAGGTTCGGCACATTCATTCCACGATTTGAAACAAACCGGGCTGGCAAAAGCCGACCTGTTTATAGCAGTTACTCCTTTCGAGGAGAGAAATGTTTTGGCTTGTTCCATGGCATCCTATTTAGGTGTAGGCAGAACAATTGCCCGAATAAACAATTCGGAATATCTGAAAGAACGTTATAAAGCAAAACTTAATAATCTTGGCATTCACGAATTAATTTATCCCGAAAGTTTAGCAGCAAAAGAAATTGTTGCTTCGGTAAAACATACCGGAACACGGCAAATGATTGAGTTTTCTAACGGGAAACTAATGCTTCTGGGCATTAAAGTCCGCGAAAATGCACCCATTTTAAATAAAACATTCGAAGAGCTTTCTCAAGAAAACCAGCATATTCTGGTAGTTGCCATCAACCGCGATAATGTTACAATTATTCCAAAAGGTTCAGATTTTATACAGGCAGGCGACATTGTATTTTTTATTACAACACGTGCCGAACAGCAACATGTTTTCGATTTAACCGGAAAAAAACCTTTTGGTGTAAAAAACATTATGTTTTACGGTGGTAGCCGAATTGCACAAAAAGCAATTGAAAAACTGGGCGACCAATACCGAATTAAAATTATTGAAAGCGACCGCGAAAGATGCGAAAAGATAGCAGATAAGTTTGGAAATGTTTTGGTTATAAACGGCGATGGCAGAAATCTTGAGTTATTAAAAGAAGAAGGCATTGATAAAATGGATGCATTTGTTGCTACTACCGGTAATTCAGAAACAAATATACTAAGCTGCCACCTGGCAAAATCGTTTGGTGTGCGCAGAACTATTGCCGAAGTAGAAAACCTTGCATACATGGGATTGGCAGAGCAAATGGACATTGGTACAATTATTAATAAAAAGCTAAATGCAGCCAGTTACATTTACAGGTTTACTTTAAATGCTGCCATTTCTAAAGTGAAGTGTTTGACTGCGTCGGATGCTGAGGTATTTGAATTTATTGCCAAATCGGGAGCAAAAATTACAGAAAAACCAATAAAAGATTTAGATTTTCCGGCGGAAGCAAAAATTGGTGGAATCATTCGCGGAAACAATGGACACGTTGCAAATGGCGACACACATATTCAGGAAGGCGACAAAGTTGTTGTGTTTACACTCCCTGCCGGTATAACAAAATTAGAAAAGTTTTTTAAGTAAAACTTACTTAATCATCTCTACCAAATGAATTTTAAAATTATCATCAGAGTACTAGGCTTTCTAATATTTGTTGAGGGTATTGCAATGCTGCTTGCACTTGCAGTTTCCTTAATTTATGGAGAATCCGACACCTATTCATTTCTAATTTCATCTGGAATTTGTGTGAGTTTGGGCGGAATTATAGCCTTGTTAACAAACGGTGCGAACAAAGATATTGGCAAACGCGAAGGTTTTATAATCGTTGCATTGGTTTGGATTGTTTTCTCATTTTTTGGTACTCTACCTTATATTTTAAGCAATTCAATTCCCAATTTTACAAATGCCTTTTTCGAAACCATGTCAGGTTTTACCACTACGGGCTCGTCTATTTTAGACGATATTGAAGCGTTGCCTCACGGAATATTATTTTGGAGAAGCCTAACACAATGGTTGGGTGGCATGGGAATTATTGTTTTGTCGTTGGCAATTTTACCGGTATTTGGTATCGGTGGTATGCAGCTTTTTGTTGCAGAGGTTCCCGGCCCCGCACCAGACAAAATTAGCCCACGAATCAGACAGACTGCGAAAACACTTTGGGTAATATATTTAGGTTTTACAATTACTGAAACTGTTCTGCTTTGGATTGGTGGAATGAGTTTTTACGATGCCATTTGTCATTCATTTACAACAATGGCTACCGGAGGATTTTCAACAAAACAGGCGAGTGTTGCCTACTGGTCATCGCCCTTTATACAATATGTAATTATTGTATTTATGTTTTTTGCCGGAACAAATTTCACTTTATCCTATTTAGCCTTAAAAGGTAAATTTAAATCGGTATTTAAAGATGAAGAGTTCCGGTATTACTGGATTTTTGTTTTAGGATTTACAATCATAATTTTCTTCGGATTATTAATTACTTCTCAACTTGGAGTAGAACAGGCATTTAGGGATGCATTGTTTCAGGTGGTTTCTATAATTACCACAACCGGATTTGCAACTGCCGACTACCTGCTTTGGACTCCTTTCCTGACTATCATTATTTTTGGACTTTTCTTTTTTGGAGGTTCGGCAGGTTCTACTGGTGGCGGAATTAAAATTATGCGCATTGTTCTTTTAATCAAAAACAGTTATTACGAACTGCGACGATTGATTCATCCACATGCAATTATTCCTGTAAAGTTTAATAAACGCTCTGTTGATACTAAAATTATTACCAACGTGCTGGCATTTTTTATGCTCTATTTTATAATTTTTGCTGTAAGCACTGTTTTTTTCACACTTATTGAACCCGACATGGAATCGGCGATGGGTGCAGTTGCAACAAGCCTTGGAAATATTGGCCCGGGTTTAGGAAGCGTTGGCCCGGCCGAAAACTTCAATCACATCAGTTCAATCGGGAAATGGTTTTTATCATTTTTAATGTTGCTTGGACGATTGGAATTATTTACCATTCTGGTTCTGTTCTCGCCTTCTTTTTGGAAACAATAGGAAAGTTGTAGGAAAGTCGTAGTCTCAGTCGCAGTATTCAGTTGCAGTAAGAAAGTTGCAGTTGCAGTATTCAGAAAGGGAAAAATAGAACAACTGTATTTCAATTTATCGATTGATTAGAATCTAAGCTCTCCTTTTCCTTCACGAATTATTTCGATTTCGCCAAGCGTACAATCCACAACCGTTGAAGGAATTAATTCTCCAAAACCTCCGTCAATTATTACGTCTGCCACATTCACGAATTTTTCGTTTATCAATTCAGGATCGGTGGTATACTCCAAAATTTCGTCTTCATCATGTATAGAAGTTGAAACGATAGGATTTCCTAACTCAGCAACAATTTCGCGAATAATGTTATTGTCAGGAATGCGAATACCCACTGTTTTCTTTTTCCCCTTAAAGTATTTTGGAACATTATTATTGGCTTCCAGAATAAAAGTAAACGGGCCGGGCAAGTTCTTTTTAATCAGTTTAAAAATACTGTTTGATATGGGTTTTGTATAATCAGACAAATGGCTAAAATCGCTGCAAATAAAAGAAAAATTACTTTTTTCGATAGTAATACCTTTCCAACGTGCCACTTTTTCCACTGCTTTCTGGTTTGTAATATCGCAGCCCAAACCATAAACGGTATCGGTTGGATAGATAATTAATCCTCCTTTGCGTAAAATTTCAACTACTTTTCGAATTTCACGGGGGTTCGGGTTTTCATTAAACAACCTTATAAACATAGTATTTACTAAATTAGCCGCGTAAAAATAGTTTATTAGTTCCATAAACAATAAAAAACACCAATTAAATGAAACCGCAATTCATAACCACTTCCGATGGTTCTCATACAATTTATCTACCCGAAATGGATGAACAATATCATTCGGTAAACGGAGCAGTTACCGAATCGAATTATGTATACATAGACAAAGGATACCTATTTCATGAAAGTAAAACTCCAAAAATATTTGAAGTTGGTTTTGGAACCGGATTAAATTGTTTGTTAACGGCATTAATGGCCGAGCAACAGAAACGCCCGACTACTTTTTATTCAATCGAAAAATATCCTCTTAAAAAAGAGATAACCGACCAACTAAATTATGGCGAATTAATTTCGGAAGAAGCACAAACACTTTTCAAAAATATACACGATTGCAGCTGGAATAAAACTGTTGAAATTTCGAAATATTTTAAATTAATAAAACTAAACGCCGATCTTTTAAATATAGAATTAAACCACACAGAAAGCTGCGATATTGTTTACTTCGATGCCTTTGGCCCCGACAAACAACCCGAAATGTGGCAACCCGAAGTTTTAAAGAAAATATACACATTTACTTCGGCCGAAGGAGTTTTTGTAACCTACAGCGCAAAGGGAGTGGTACGCAGGCAGTTGACTACTTGTGGATTCGAAATGGAACGGCTCCCCGGCCCACCCGGAAAAATTCATATGTTGCGCGGAATAAAAAAGGATTCCGCTATTTTATTGCAAAAAAAATAAGTTATCTTCGCCCCCTTTAATTTATTTGAATAAAAGATGACAAAACAAAAATTAACTGGCGAGTTAGACCAGTTTAGCTATGCTCTAGGAATGAGCATCGCCGGAAACCTGATTCAGTCGGGTATTAAAACCATTAATCCAGAAATTTTTTTAGATGCTTTTAAAGATGTTTTCGAAGGCGAGATGCCTAAAATTATGCCTGAGGAAGCAAACAAAATTCTTGAAGAATTTATAGGAAAAGCCACCGCTGGGCAAGGTGCTGACAATCTGGAAGCCGGGTTAAAATTTTTAGCAGAAAACAGCAAACAAGAAGGTGTAATTGAATTACCAAGCGGATTACAATATAAAGTATTAAGCGAAGGCGAAGGAGACATTCCAAAAGCAACAGATCAGGTTAGATGCCATTACCACGGTACATTAATCGACGGTTCTATTTTCGATAGCTCAGTAGATCGCGGACAACCAGCAGATTTTCCGGTAAACGGTGTAATTCAGGGTTGGATTGAAGCCTTACAATTAATGTCTGCCGGTTCGAAATGGAGACTTTTTATTCCTTCGGAATTGGCTTACGGACAACAAGGTGCTGGTGGCGCAATTGGCCCAAACACAGCGCTTATTTTTGATGTTGAATTATTAGAAATTCTTTAAATATTTATAATCAGATGAAAAATAGTATTATTTATCTTATGGTGATTGGTTTACTAATCGCCGGAACTTCTTGCCAGCAAAGTGGCACAAAAAGTGCAAAATTGGAAACTTCTGTCGACTCGGTAAGTTACGCCATTGGTATTTTAGTAGGTTCTAACAACCTAAAACAATTATCAAGCACTCCTGGTGGCAGCGATTTAGACAAAACAATTATGTCTTCTGCTTTCGCCACTGCTTCTGCAGAAGGAGAGTTGCAGATTACTGAAGAGGCTGCCAACGTTTTAGTTCAAGCATTTTTCCAAGGTGCCGGAGAAAGAAAAGGACAAGAAAATTTGGAAGCTGGAAACGCATTCCTTGAAACAAACAAAGCACGCGAAGGTATAACAGTTACCGAAAGTGGATTGCAATACGAAGTGTTAACTGCAGGAACAGGTGCTAAACCAACTGCTGCCGACCAGGTACGTGTACATTACCACGGAACTTTAATTAATGGTACTGTTTTCGACAGTTCTGTAGATCGTGGCGAGCCTGCTACTTTCGGAGTAGGGCAAGTTATTCCGGGATGGACAGAAGCTTTACAGTTGATGACTGTTGGATCTAAATGGAAAGTTTACCTTCCTTCGGAAATTGCTTATGGCGAGCGTGGCGCAGGTGGCGACATTGGTCCTAATGCAGCTTTAATTTTCGAAGTAGAATTGTTGGAGATTATTGCAAAATAATTCGTTCAACATATTTCATACTAAAAAACCGCTCTGAGTATTCAGTGCGGTTTTTTTTATTTCAAACCTACAAGGTTTAAACAGTTGTATTTTATTCCGGCGTATCGTTTTTCGCGTTCCGCCCTTGTCTTTGCGCAAGGTTATTGTTGTATTTCTCTACCCGTCTGTTTAGTTCCTCCACAAAAGGAGAATAAGTTTCGAGGCCATTTACCAAAATAAGGGCATCTATCAGGTTGGTGATGCTACGATAAGCGGCATCCACTTCAATACGCACCTCTTTCATTTTAAGTGGCGTTTTATCTGCGTCATCAGAATATCGTTCGGCTGATAAAGCCACAAATTTCTGGTTACTTGCATCCAAAGCCGTAATCCAATCTTCCAGTCCCAAAGTTGCCACATCGTCGGTATACTTAGTCCCCAGGTCGTTTATTAAAGCATTGGTAGCCGCTGTTTCCTCGTCGTACGATTTTTTTGAAATGTTCCCAAAATGGTCGAATACAATTTTCAAACGCAGACCCGCTTCTTTCTTTATCGGGTCGTAATGGTTACATGCCCCCTCAACCGTATCGTTCAGCCCACTGAAGAGGTTATCGCGATCGTGGTCTGCATCTACCATCTCGGAGGTTATGGCGCTTTTCTGGATCACATCCAAAGCCTCGGCTTCGTTGCCATAGTGAGTTTGATAAGCGGCATAAGGTGTTTCTACACCCAGCGTTTGAGCAGTAAAACGGGTTACCAACTCATTAAACTCGGTTTGAAACTGAAAATGTTCTTCGTTACGAAGTTTCTCTACTCTTAATTTTTTGATTTTCATAATGCATCTGTTATTGGTTAATAATTATGTAATAATCCGTAGAAATAGATATGCTGAAGGTGTTTTATATGTTCGGTATTTGCCGAAAGCCTGTCGCCAACCGATTTGGAACTTTCGGCTTTTACCGAAACCTTCTCTTCAACCGTTTTGAACCTTTCGGCACTTGCCGAAACCTTCTCGTCGACCGAATTTATACTTTTGGCACTTGCCGAAACCTTCTCGACGACCGATTTGCAACTTTCGGCAGGCTATTCCTGTTTTTTTCAAGGATGACATCTTTATTTACGCTGCGTATAGAGATGTCATCCTTTGTTCATTCTTGCTGATGTTTTATTTTTTTACCACCAACTTACCAGTTAATATTTCATCTTTATATTTTACACGTACCATATACACCCCATCTTTCCAGCCATGGGTTTGTATTTTGGTGCTTTTACCTTTTAGCTTGGTCTTTTTGAGTTTCAGGTTTTGTACATTGTCATATACTTCTAAATCCCATTCGGCGGTTTCATCGAAAGTGGATTCGGTAGAGGCTGATTTTAAAGTTGCTTCTTCTGGCGAACCGGATTCAATAGAAAGGCTTGCTTCACCTGATGTTGGATTAGGAGATATCATCATATAATACGAAGTGTACACATAAATACCGCGAACATAAGAAGGACCAAAGTTAGGAGCGGAACACGTATTTCCAGCCTGAACAACCAACTGATAATTACCTGTACTAGAAAAGAGGATATCGCAATTTACATTTACTCCATTGTCACCATGTTCGTAAACGTAGTTTCCGTTTAAGGGGCTTAAAGTCCAATTGTAATCGGTTGGTGCCGAAAGGCTGCTTTCCAATTGTGCCGAATAATAAGCCCAATAGTTATTGGGAGCACCTTGCGGACCATCAAACTGCTTATTGCCGGAGCGCCCACCCAAACGGGTTTAGTTGCAGTGGCAGTCGCCCCGGAAGGGGTAGTTACCATTAAACTTACCGTTCCAAGCCCATTTTGTGAAGTTCCTTTAACCGTATAGGTGCTTCCATCATCGTCACTGATTTCATCTAGTGGGCTGGTGTAATTCCAGTTGTAAGTAAAATTAGTTTCGACAATATCGGAAGAATAGGTTCGTTGTACATTGTTACATAAGGCACCAGAGGTAGTACTCGAGATTGTTGGATTACTTAGTTTATAATATTTTAAATTTGTTAAATTTGGATATGGACAGTCTAAATATGGGTGTTCAATTAATAGCCAATTTCCCCATTTAGAAATAACCATTCCTGTAGAAGCTGATATTATACTGGCTGAGTGGTCGTCATCAGAATAATAGATTTTATCTGCCGTACTAATATTTGAAACCTCTGAATAACCCCCGTTTGTCCCCCAATATTTTACAATATTTCCATTACCACTTGATTGAGAGTTAAGTCTGGCATTAATCCAATGTACATAATTTCCCCCTTCACAAGTATTCCAGGCATAAGAATGACAATTATACGTTTTTGTCGCATCACCTATAATTTCCTTATTGGAGTTTAATGGATTATTCTCAAATTCTTCAATGAAATCTTCAAGCAGTTCACTTGACCAGTCATAATAAACTATACCATTGTATATAGAATACTCATAATCTTTAGATTCTATATTAGTTCCTTCTGGAGTTTTTACATTGTTAGTTTTTAGAGTGTATTCATCAAATGTATTGTATGGATCATCAACTGGCTGCCCAATTGAATAAATTGACATTAGTAATAAGAGTAGTATTAATTTATGTGTTTTCAGTATTGTTATTTTTTTGATTTGATAAAATTTGATCCGTGAAGATTGATTAAAGAATCAACTTGATTGTAATTGTTCAACGGATACATTGTTTCATTAAAATGTTTAAGGTTGGAATTTGTATCCATTTCGTTTATAAACGGACGGTAATTTTCAAAAACCATAATTCTTGAAAGAATCCAATTGCTTGCATCAGCAAGAGCCAAGCCATGACGGTCATCGTTTAATTTTAATAATTTAACATTCATAGTCAGTTGAAAAAGATCAAATCTTTCATTATTTGATAAAGAGCTGAAAATGTCAGGTTGAGCCAGAAAAATCTCGGTATGATATACACCTAACCAACTTTGAGTTGTAAATGCACTGTCGGGGTGAATGAGTATGGAGTTCTTTTTATAATGTTCAATTATTTCAAGGCATCCGTCGCACCTTCTAATTAATTCCTGTATTCCATTAAAAGCATCTTTATACCGATTAAATCCATCCTGTTGACTATTGAATACTGTTAAATCCAATAAAAACGGATAATTTACAAGGCATGTTGTAACTAAATTATAAGTACACATTTCAGAAAGAATATCTGAAGGGATTTGGCAAGCCTGAAGTTTTTCTTCGTAGATATCAGAATTTAACCATAATGTATCTTTAAAAAAATTAAACGATTCGTCAACTCCCTCAGCTTTTAAGATATCGCAATCATTTCCCGACAGCTCAATGCAATCATGTTCAGATCCACCATTAATATCGCAATTAACAAACGTAGCCGTTATAACTAGTAAGACAAGAATTTTTTGGTAAGTAGTTAAGAAAACACTATTTTGAAACATAGTTTTTGGCATTTTCCATTATTTCATTAAAACTCCCAATTTTTTCAAGTTTACCCTTTTTTATAAAATCGGTTGTTTTTAATTTGTCATCTTTTATATTAAATTCATCTTCTATTTGTAACAGTCTGCCTAAAATAAGAACTGTTGAATGTATATTATCAATACCATATAAATCGTTATTTTTACATTTTTCATCATGTTTTTGGATACACTCTTCAGCAAGTTGCTTTTTCTCAGCCTTTGTTAGTTTCGACAATACCGCATCTTGTGCGATAAATGACTCAATATAGTCAAGTTCAATAACAAATTTTCCCCTTCTATCTTTGTATTTCGTATTTAACAATTCTGGTTTACGAAAGTGTTCATTTTTTATTTTTTTATATAATACTAACAAAACTGTCGCAACATCATCTCTTGAGTAAAGTTCATTTATTCCGTTAAATCCAGAAATAATTCTTTCAAAACCCTCTTGAGTATTTTCAAATGCATAAATATCCAAAAGAAATGGAAAATTCAAGCATGTTTTAACTAGAGCTTCTGTGGTCATTTTTTTTAGTAATTTACTTGGGATTTGGCAATCTATTAATTTCTCTTCATAAGTGGTTTGGCTATTCCAAGATTCAGATATTTCCCAAAATTCAGCATAATCCCAAGAGGTTTCTTTCTGGGCAAATGAAATTAT
>JABMPI010000588.1 GCA_013203755.1 Bacteroidota bacterium | reverse complement strand
GGATAGAGGGTGTTGTCGAGATCGAAGATCCAGGCGTCGAAATTCTCAATATTATCGAGCGCAGGGGTTTGTTGTAGAATTTGGAGGAATGCCCAATGAACCTGAGATTAAACTCTCGGCGACAGCTGTTATAAAAGTGAGTAAAATTGCTTTTTCTGATGAACGTGAATTTGAAATTTGCCTTGGCGAAAATAAGCAGTTAAATGTAGAGGCTTCAAATATTTACCGTTATACGTGGACTCCTAACGAGAACATAAACGATTTAACTATTTCAAATCCTACTGTTTCGCCCCAAAAAACGACTAGATACACGGCTGTTGGGAAATTGGAGTTTTGTGTTGATTCTGTTGACTTTAATGTAAAAGTAAATCCAATTCCAATACATAATTGGGCCTCGGAAGATCCCATTTGTGAAGGCGCATCAAAAAAGTTAGATCCTGGGGTTTACCCTTCTTATTTATGGGGAAATATGGATACAACCCAAACCATTACAGTTTCGAATGAGGATTGGTACACGGTGAAACTGACGAACGAATTTGGTTGCACAAGTAAAGATAGTACGCGTGTAAAATGGAGTATTTTGCCAAAACTGGATTATGGCGAATTGGACACTCTGGTTTGTGGAAGTAAACAACAAAGAATAAATCTGGCTTTCGAAAATGGGAGTGCATCAACAAATCTTATTTCTACAAATACAACGGCAAGTGTGGTTGATCCTAATACGCTTTCGCCAACAATAAGTGTTGATGAATTTGGAACATATAGTTTCCAAATGGAAGTCACCGATCAATATCAATGTGAATATTTGGATACTTTAAATATTGAATTTCATAATCAGCCAGAGGCAAAGTTTTTTTTGGATGAAGACAAATGTCAGGGCTATAGTTTGGATTTAAATTTCATCGGCTCAACGATTGAACCTGCTGTTTTTACCTGGTTTATTAACGATTCTGTTTTCAAATCTGAAGAAAATCTACAAGAGATAATTATTCCTTTGGGCTACGGTTTAAGAAATAGAACGGTTGGATTAAAAGTGAATGAACAAGGTTGTATTGATTCAATTAAAATTCCTGTAACGGTAATTCCAAAAATGAATTTTTGGGTTGAAGAGAATCCTAACGGTTGCACTCCGTTAAATGTGAAATTTGGTAATTCTAATGTGGAAGAAATTGAGAAATACAGTTGGGATTTTGGCGATGGAGAATCTGCTCTGATTGAAAAACCTACACATATTTTTACAAATTCAGGTGTGGCAGATGTTGCTTTCGATGTGAATTTAACCGTGGTATCTGTAGAGGATTGCGAAAATACGGGTGTACTTAATAATGCAGTAATTGTTCATCCTAAACCAACTATCGATTTTACCTTTGAGGAGGGTGTTTGCTATTCAGAAAATGCAACTGTTTCGTACATTGGATCTGGAAATGAAAACGATACTTACTATTGGGATTTGTCTAATTTTCAGATGAATGAAATTTTGCAAAATCCCGAAACTTCTCAAGGTCCATTGGAGTTTAAAAGAATCTCGGAGCCAACTGTTCAAATCGGATTAAAAATGATTTCTGAGTTTGGTTGTGAGACTGATTCCATTTCAAAAATATTTTCAAGAAAACCAATTTTTAATGTTGAATCGGATAAAAAGGAGGGGTGTTTTCCTTTGGGAGTTGAGTTTAAGGCAACTACTTTAGATTTGGTAGATGAAGTAAATTACTCTTGGAATTTTGGTAATGAAAACTATGGAGCAGGTGAAATTGTTTCGAATGAATTTTTGCAGGACGATAAATATTACACGGTTGAAATAGTTGCAAAATCGAAATTAACAGGCTGTGCAGATACATCTTTTTTAACTGATGGTATTTTTGTTTATCCTCAACCCAAAGCATTTTTTGCTGCAAATCCACCCTCCATAATTATTAGTAATCCGGTAATCCTATTTGAAAATACAAGTGAAAAAGCCACTTTTTATGAGTGGAATTTTGATGATAATTTGGCATTTTCTGAAGAGAAAAGTCCCGAACATCGGTTTGAAGAGATGGGATTTTTTAACGTAAAATTATCGGCGTTTAACGATTTTGGATGTGTTGATACAACAATACAGCAGGTTTCTGTTGCATTCGATAAATTGTTTCCACCAACTGCATTTTCTCCAAACGCAACTTTTGAAGAAGACCGCGAGTTTAGAATCCATTCCAAAGGAATTATTAACGAAGGTTATCGGTTACTAGTTTATAATCGTTGGGGCGAAGTTATATTTGAATCTGAAAGTCAGGAAATTGGTTGGGACGGAAAAATGAAGAATGATAATTTTTCGCCCGCTGGAGTTTATACCTGGGTAATTCAGTTTCTCGACTTTCGTGGAGAAAAATATAAACAGCAAGGAATTGTTACTTTGCTATTCTAAAAAATTGTAAGTAGTTTATTTGTTGAATATTCTTGCTTTTAGCAGTATTAAATTTTGCTACAGCTGTTTAAAAGCATCTGTTTTCAGGCAACAAAAGAATAACTTTTTTCGTAATCATTTATGTTATGAAAACAATAGGTAAAAGTAAAATCGATTTTGAAGGTAAACCACAGTATTACAACAATTCATATTTTTCAGATATGAAAAGTAGTCATGAGGTTCCTGAAAACCAGCAATTTGTAGTTCCGTGGCAAATGGTAGAAACTAAGGAAAAGAAAAAGTTAGTTAAGTAGGTCTTCTGAGTGGAAGAGTAGAAATTTAACAAAGTTGGTTCCGAAGTAAAAGTCTAATCTTATTTAAAAGGTTAGACTTTTACTTTATTATGCGCAATGCTTTAAAATCAAATCATCGGAATTAGTAATTTATTGCGTATTGGTATTTCTCCCTTTCTCCCCATAAAAAATGTAAGTGAAATTTCGTGCGAACCATGGCTGTAATTTGAGAGTTTTGAAAGTGTATAATCAAAGCTGTATCCAAACTGGAATTTTTCGCGTGCGAAGCCAATTAGGGCAATTACTGCATTGGGGCGAATGTCGATATTGTTGCGGTACCAGCCTCCAAAAAGAAACGACTTTTCTATCATATAAATTCCAAGGTTAAGCTGTTTAAAACTTCCCTGTTGCTGGTAGATAATATTTGGCGAAAGTGTGAATTCCCGCGATAAAAGTCCATGGTGTAATTTCCTGGATCTGGCTCCACCGTGAATAGTGACTTTCATTGGCAGATTTCCTTTTTGGTCACCTTCCAGTATCGATTCGTTGGGCTGTGTTAAATGGTGAATACTGGCACCCCAGAATATTTCGTTGTGTTGTCCCACTGCACCCACTGCAAAATCAGGATAAATTTTCTTTTCATCGGAATAAACAATTGGTGCAATCCCTGAAATTACACCGCTCAATTGGTCAATTTCAGAAGGAAATATTAGACTGTTGCTATTAAACTGCTTTAATACCATTCCGCCTTGTAATCCAAGTGTCATAAAACTTTGCTCGTTAAGTTTAAAATGGTACGAGTAAGAAAATGCAGATGAAGTTGTATTTATAATGTTGTTTAATTCTTTGTCGTGAAACATTTGAATTCCAAATCCGGTATTCATTTTTTTTGAGAGTTGGTCGTACGAAAGAGAATAGGTTGTGTAAGTTGCACCTTTTTGCGGCCACTGATTTCGGTAATTAATAACCGTTCGGGGTAATTCAGTTGTTCCTGTAAAAGCTGGGTTTAGATAAAGTGGGTTGGCAAAAAATTGTGAAAAGCCGGGGTCTTGTCCAAATAGGAATTCAGGAATAATAAATAATAAAAGGACAATTAACCTGCGGCTCATTAATTTTTGGTTCTCTGTTAAAGCATGCTAAATTAGTAATTTAACGGAATTTGTTTTGTTGATTTAGAATTAAAGCCCCAAAAAAATAGTTTGTTAAAATGTTGACCTAAATAGAATATTATTAGCTAATTTTTTTTAGAACTTCTTCAAGAAAATAAGCTTTTTGTTCGTCCGCAATTTTTAGGCCCTGTTCAATTTTTGTAATTGAAATTTCAGCAACATTCTGTTCCGGCACAAATTCAAAATTATCGATTATTGTAAATGCCTCGAAAGCAATTTCCCAGTCCGAGTTAATTATCAGGTCAATAAAAATTGGCATATAATCACTAAAATCCAGTCCGTTTTGCCAACAAACGGTAAGTAAAGTTTTTAAAATTGGTTTGTATTTATCGTTTTGAACGGCATTCATAAAACTGCCAATGGTTTCTTTGTTCTTTATGGTTGCAAGTAGTTGTTTAATTTCATCTTCAATCTCCTTTTCCGGCTGCGAATTAAGCAAGTCGAAAAGTATAGGTAGATATAATTTATTCCCTTTTCTTTTAATGGAATTAATTGCCAAAATTACTGTTTCCGTTTTGGTCGAGAATAAATGTTGTTTTATTATTGGATCAATTTTTTCTGTTGTCATTGTTATGTTATTTAGTGCAAAATTACATTTAAATGAGCTTAAAACAAGGGAGTATTTCAAATGTTACTTTTTAATTTTTACATTTGCAGCTTTATGAAAAGCATCAATGATTTAGGTGAAGCCAGAGTAGGCAAATTAATGTTGAAATATTTTATTCCAGCATTTATTGGTGTTTTTGTGAATGCGCTATACAATATAGTTGACCGTATTTTTATTGGTCAGGGTGTTGGTGCAGAGGCGCTTTCCGGCATTTCCATTGTATTTCCAGTAATGTTAATTATGATGGGGTTTGGAATGCTCATCGGCATTGGAACCGGAGTTTATGTATCTATTAACTTGGGAAGAAAAGACCTGGACGGAGCTGAGAAAACTTTAGGAACAGGTTTTTATTTTATGCTGGTTGTTTCGGTAATAATAATGCTGGTTACCTATTTATTAAAGGTTCCTATTCTTCGCTCTTTCGGAGCCAACGAAGAAACTTTTCAGTATGCCAACGACTATTTGAATATTGTTTTAAGCGGAGTTGCTTTTATGGTAATTGGATTCTCGTTGAATAACGTAATTCGCTCTGAAGGCAATGCCCGAATTGCCATGGTTTCCATGATATTGAGTTCTGTAGTCAACATTATTTTAGATCCAATTTTTATCTTTTGGCTCGACATGGGAGTAAAAGGAGCGGCTTACGCAACTATAATTTCTATGTTTGTTTTAATGGTTTGGGTGTTGATACATTTCAGAAGTAAACGCTCGGTTATAAAATTACGCAGAAAATATATAAGAATAAACTGGATTATTCTTGGGCAAATTGTAGCCATTGGAATGGCGCCCTTTACAATGCAAATTGCGAACAGCTTTGTTCAAGGATTACTTAATAAAAAGTTGATTGTATTTGGTGGAGATTTGGCTGTTGGAGCCATGGGAATCATCAATTCGGTAGTAACCTTGTTTATTATGGCGATAGTTGCTTTAAACATGGCGTCTCAACCAATTATCGGATTTAATTTTGGAGCAAAATCTGTAGATCGAATTAAAGATACTTTACGAATTTCGTTGAAAGCTGCAACGTTAATTGCAGTGGGTGCATTTATTTTTATCGAAGCAATTCCCGGAGTAATTATAAAACTGTTTAATAATGATAATAAAGAGTTGTACGACATTGCAGTGCGTGGACTTCGTTTGCTACTACTTGCGCTACCCATAGTTGGTTTTCAGGTTGTTGCATCCAATTTTTTTCAAGCCGTTGGAAAAGCCAGGTTAGCACTTTTTGCAACGCTCTTCCGACAAGTAATTGGTCTTATCCCATTGTTATTAATTCTACCTATGTTTTGGGGAATTGATGGAGTTTGGCTGTCGTATCCAATTGCAGATACAATGTCTGCAGTTGTAGTTGGTTTTTTATTGAATAGAGAGTGGAAACGTTTGCCTGACATTGTTGGTCAGCCCAGAACAAAATAATCTTATTTTTGATCTTGTAGCGTACTTATTATTTTTGCCATTAGTTTCTGCTCTTCAAGAATTAACTCGAGATCGTCAAGCCCCTTTTTTAATATTTTGTAATATTTCCTTGGCCTGTCAGAAATCTTAATATTCCAATACGATTTTATCATTTTCCTGGTTTCCATCTTTTTTAAAACAGGATATAAACTTCCTTCTTTTCAAATTATTCTGTCCGATGATATTTCTTTAAGTTTTTGCATAATGGCATAACCATAAGAATCATCAGTTTTTAGTATCAGCAAAACCATTAGTATGGCGTTGGCTCCCATTTGTTCTTTAGAAATGCTTTTCATATTGAATCTTGTGAGTATTGTTTTTACTTCTATACATAGAACTAAATAATATGGTAAATGTAATGCAGTTAAAATTTTTATGCAAATATTTAAATTAGAAAGTAGGTGTAATTATAGTTTCTCTTTCAAAGCATCACCCGTATAAGAATTCTTAACTTTCACCAGCTCTTCAGG
>JABMPI010000587.1 GCA_013203755.1 Bacteroidota bacterium | reverse complement strand
CATTTTATTCATTAATCCCGGAGAATCTTTAAAAATTTCCTCCCACTCGGGATTTTTATCATCGCCAGAACTGTCTTTCATTAAACTATCGAAATTGATTTTGTCTTTCTTATTCGGGCTAATTTTTATCATCTCAGGAATAATCTCATCCTTTATTTTTTGCTGAATTTCTTCCGTCCCCTTACTTCTAATAAACTGAATAATTACACGCTCCAGGTTTTGTTTAAATCCCGGAGCTTCGTTTAAAATTTTCAACCTCCCGGTAATCGCCGGATAAAGAGGCATTCGCGAATCGTACTTATAAAAATTAATAAGCAAACCAACCAATGCACGCTGGTTTAACTCCACATTTTCCAGGTCGTACGCATCAAAAAGTAAGGAAAATTTTTCTTCATCGAAATAACGTTGTAAACTCAGGTTGAGCGCAGAAACAATAAACGATTTGTACGCATTGTGAATTAAATCGTTGGTGAGAAAACGATGCAAAAAATCTATTTCTTCTGTTTTTAAATTATCCTGAAACCAAATATGATAAAACAGTTTTACAATTTTTTGCTGATGACTTTTTACATCGATTGTACCAAATACATTTTTAACTTCTGTTTCATCTACCAAAGAAAGTAACTCCTCTTGCAAATAAAAATCCTCTAATTCAGCTAAATAACTTTCAAAATTCATAATTGGGTCGATCAAAAAAGTTCTCTTTTTCTCAGATTCAATGGATGCTGATTTTCTCAAACGCACAGCTTCATAAATTTTATCTGTTAATTCATAAGACGAAATTATCAGTTTCCGATATATTTTCTGACGTTCCGGATCTTGAATTCCCTCAACCGTATATTTCAACATGTATTGGTAGGTTTGCTCCAGCGTCCTCCACTCTTCAAGAAGTAGAACTAAACCATTTTCTACGATAAATTTTTCTAAACCATCGAAAGCAGGCTTTAGTTTTCGCTCTGCCAAATTTTGGCAAATTGAATTGTATTGTATTTTGAGTTCTTTGTCTGTCATATCTTATTCAAAAATAGGTGAACAACTTGATAATTCAAAAAACTATCCAAGGTTTAATTTCGTATGTTTTGGCAAGAGAATGGTTCGCAGACCTGACAAAGTTGCTTTAAATACTTAATTTTATGGGATAATAATCAAACAATAATTTTATAATTTATGCTTTCTTTATCATTCATTTGCAAACAGGCAAATTGCAATACCTGACAAAAACTTATTTTATTAACTTACAATCGACTATAAATCTATATCAATATGAAAAAGCTACTACTCATTACGCTGACACTTTTCCTTATAAATCAATCCTTTGGAAAAGATTTCAAGCTGCTGTCTCCCGACAAAAAAACAGAGGTTACAATTTCTGTTGATTCTGAAATTTCTATTACCACAAACTACCAGTCGATAAAACTTTTTTCCCTCGACAATATTTCACTGGATATTGAAGGAGAGAATTTTTCGTCGGGAATAGCAAAAATAAAAAAGGAAAGAACCAATTCCATTAATCAGAAAATTTATCCTGAAATAAAAGAGAAATATAAAGAGATTCATGAAAATTACAACGAGTTATTTTTGGATTTTAAAAGTGACTTTTCATTTACCATCCGTGCATACAACGACGGAATTGCTTATCGTTTCAACACAACATTTGAGGATGATAGGATTGTAAACAAAGAAAACTTCAACCTTCATTTTAATGAACAGGATTCCATCTATTTGCAAAAATCTAAAACATTTAATTCATCATATGAAACTCCTTACGAACACAACGCTGTAAAAGATGTAATCACCGATGGTTATTGTTGTCTGCCTGTTTTGGTTCAAAAAAGTAATGGAACAAATATAATTGTTACTGAATCGAATCTTGTAGAATATCCCGGATTATGGTTAAAAGCAACCGGAACTTCAACAATGAAATCGGCCAATGCCGGATATCCGGAATCGTTTAAATATGAGGGTAGCGCATACGGACAAGGACAAGTAAAAAAACATGCAAATTATATCGCAAAAGTTAAAGGAACCCGAAGTTTTCCGTGGCGAATTTTTGCTATTGCAGAAAATGATGCCGACTTAATTACTAACACCCTTGTCTACCAATTGGCAACACCTTCTCAAATTGAAGACGTTTCGTGGATAAAACCGGGAGTAGTAACTTTTGATTGGTGGGGGCGCCGAAACATTTATGGCACCGATTTTAAATCGGGAATGAACACAGCAACTGCTAAATACTTTATCGAATTTTGCTCGGATTTTGGATTCGAGTATTTTCTTTTTGACGACAGCTGGTCGAAACAAGACGACCTTTTATCTATTCACCCCGATTTAAATATGGAAGAAGTAATGGCTTACGCCAAAAAGAAGGAGGTAAAAATAATGGTTTGGGCAATCTGGAATACCTTTATAAAGCAAGAAAAAGAAGCATGGGAACAATTTGAAAAATGGGGAATAAGTGGAATAAAATTTGATTTTATGAATAGGGATGACCAAAAAATGGTTGAGTTTTATTACGATGTTGCAGAAGAGGCGGCCAAAAGAAAAATGGTTCTCGATTTTCATGGTGCTTACAAACCTTCAGGTTTACGGCGGGCGTTCCCAAATGTGCTAACCCGCGAAGCATTAATTGAATTTGAATACAACGGATGGACAAATTATGACACTCCTAAACATCATAACCTTTTACCATACATAAGAATGGTTGCCGGGCCAATGGATTATATTCCCTACACTACCCACAATTCAACAAAAAATAATTTCCGCCCGGTTGGCGACATGCCAATGGGAATGGGAACGCGGGCACATTCCATGGCACTATTTGTAGTTTTGGAGAGCCCAATGCAAATGCTCCCCGACTCTCCTTCCGATTATTATAAGGAAAAAGAGTGCACCGATTTTATTTCAAAAATACCAACCGAATGGGACGACCTAAAAGTACTTCAAGCTAAAATTGGAGAACATACGGTTGTGGCCAGAAAAAATGGAGATAACTGGTACATTGGAGCAGTTACAAATTGGGATGCCAAATCATTGGAAATTAATCTCGATTTTTTAGATGATGGTAAATACGAAATGGAATTTATTGAGGATGGAATAAATGCAGATACCAGAGCCATCGACTACTTGAAAAAAACCAAAATCGTAAACAATGGCGAAACCATAACAATTAATCTTGCTCCCGGTGGTGGATGGATTGCCAGACTCGTAAAAATGAAATAACTAAATTTCTTAAAAATTCCAGAAATTATTTTGGCTCATTAAGCAACCAAAGCAGAGGATTACGAACGGATAATAGCTTTTTGGTTTTGCTCAATTTTCGAAAAACTATCTTCATTGAGTAGGAGAAAAGCAGCCAAAAACATAAACAACATAAAAATGTATTATCTTTCCTTAAACATAATTCAACCCTAACAAAAATTCCCTAATTTTATAAGGAATTATAAATCCTATTAAACATGTCTCTATTCAAATTTATTATTCTGATAATAATTACCCTATTATTTTCGGTTGCTAAAAATTCGATGGCAAACAAATCTCAAACACAACCGAACATACTTGTTATTTTGGTTGATGATTTAGGATATGGCGATTTATCAATAAATGGCGGAGCAGATATTCAAACTCCAAATATCGACCGCCTTTTTGAAAAGGGGATGAAGTTTAATAATTTTTATGCGAATTGCACGGTTTGTTCGCCAACACGGGCAAGTTTATTATCCGGTTGTTACCCAGACAAAGCCGGGGTTCCGGGAGTTATTCGCACAACTAAAACCAATAGCTGGGGGTATTTAAATGAAAACATAATTACATTACCTCAAATTTTAAAAACAGCAGGATATAAAACTGCATTAATTGGAAAATGGCATTTGGGTCTGGAGTCTCCGAACAAACCCAACGAACGTGGATTTGATTTTTTCCATGGTTTTTTGGGAGATATGATGGACGATTATTGGACGCATTTGAGACAGGAAAATAACTACATGCGTTTAAATGAAAAAGAAATTGATCCAAGCGGACATGCCACCGATATTTTTAGCGATTGGGCCATTGACTACATTAATGAAGCACCTAAAAAAGAATCACCATTTTTTCTGTATTTAGCATATAATGCACCGCATTTCCCAATTCAACCGCCAGAAGAATGGCTAAAAAAAGTACAGGAGCGCGAACCTAACCTTTCAGAAAAGCGGGCTAAAAACGTTGCTTTTGTTGAACATTTAGATTTTGGAATTGGCAAAGTTTTAGACGCGCTTAAAGAGTCGGGGCAAGCAAAAAACACACTTATTATTTTTTCGTCAGATAACGGTGGTCACCTGGCAAGCGGCGCATCCAACGGAGATTTGCGTGGCGGAAAACAAGATATGTATGAAGGAGGAATAAAAGTACCCACCTGTTTTGTTTGGAAAGAGAAAATTAAGAATGGAAGTTCTTCCGATAATCTTGGATTAACAATGGATATTTACCCTACACTTTGTGAAATAGCAGAAGTTCCTGTTTATCATTTTATTGATGGAATTAGTTTGTACAGAACTTTATTTGAGAAAGACCAGGTTACAGATAGTAGAGCCGTTTATTTTATGCGCCGGGAAGGTGGACATTACGGAGGACTTTGTTATTATGCAGCCCGACAAGGGCAATATAAATTGGTTCAGAATACACCCTTTGAACCCATGCAACTATTTAATCTGGAAACCGACCCAAAAGAACAAATTCCGCTAAGTGCAAAATCGGATAAGTTTAAAGATATGAAATTCAAATTATCACAACACATTCGTGAAGCGGGAAAAATACCCTGGCAGAAGTAATACATAAATGTTAAATTGAAAAATTGTAATATTGGTCTTAATATTAAAACGTGCTTGTGGAATCATATTTTCAATCCATAAACTTTTAACCTATACATAACCATGAAAAAACTAACTACACTTTTATCCTTACTATTTTTTGCAAACTTAAGTTTTGCTCAAATTCAAGAAAGCACCGAAGCTGGAATTCTAAACTTAAATAAACCGGAGCGAGTAAAGTGGTTTAACGAACTTGGTTTTGGAATGTTTATCCATTTTAGTTTCGACAGCCAATTAGGAGTTGTAATT
>JABMPI010000586.1 GCA_013203755.1 Bacteroidota bacterium | reverse complement strand
TATTTTCTACCGCTTGTTTTCCCTGTTCAACTGAATTTTTGATTAAACCCATTCCGCCCATTTCTCCTGCTATAAAAATGCCTCTTACGTTCGATTCAAAAAATTGATTCACATGTGGAAGATCAACTCCACGTTTTTCGGTTCCAATAAATAGCGAAATAGCCTGAGTGGGGCAGGCATGAAAACAAGCTCCATGTCCAACACAGCGACTGGCATTTATTACGGTTGCCTTTCCGTTTCGAATTCCCAGAATATCGTGCTCGGGGCACGCCCGAATACATGCTCCACTTTTAATACAGGAGTTAACATCGACTACCGGATGCAAGGAAACAGGCTCATACAAACCTTCCTCCTTGGCGATTTTTATTTTTTCATCTACGATTTTTGATTCCCTACTCAATTTTCGAATATAGATATAAACTACAGCGAACAAAAAAAGTCCAACAGCGCCATAAATAATAATCTTTTCAGTTAAAATATCCATAATCAGAAAATCCATTTATTTCCAAACAACACAGCTACAATAACATGAACAATCATAATTGCCAACATTATTAAAGCAAAAGGAAGGTGCGCTACATGCCAGTACCTTAAATAGTTTTGCATGGTCGAAAGCCAGGCAATCCTCCGGCTAAGAATAATTTCGCTCCTAATTAATTTAATTATTTTTTTTAAATTCTTTCTGGAAATATCCTTCGCTTTTAATTTGGATCGTAATTGTCTAATAATTCTGTTTTCAAATCGAATGCGTTTAAATATTCTGATTAGTAAACTCCCCTCACTCAAATTTGATTTATCCAATAACGATTCATTCAGCCAGGAAATAATTTCTAAATCTATATTAAACTGATTCTCGAGTTCAGCATAAAAATTTACTTTCATACTGTTCAACTCACTTAAATTCATTTCCCGCCCCTCAATTGTACGCGGAATTTGAATGTAAATAAAGCGGCCAATTACACCACTAATTACTACGGCAACCATACTCCAGAAACTTATGGCAACAATACCTCCAAATTTAAAAGACGTATGATATAATATTAGAACTGGTCCAAGTATACATAAAAATATGTGAAATTCGAGCCAGTATTTTAAAACACCAATGCGGGAAAAGGATCGAAATCTTTTTCGAACCATGTATCCAAAAACCCCAATTACTATAATTGTCGAACCTATTATTCCCATTCCATGCCCAAGAAAACCACCTGGTTTTAACAGGTCATTTTGGATATGAAAAAACCGCTCCTGGATATCCGTGAAGTAATAATTAGCACCGTAAAATAATAGAAACAAAAAAACAATAATTGTTATAGCTGCTAATGTGAAAACATAAATTTTATGAAATACTTTAGACATATAAGAACTTTTTTTTCCAAGGTTTGTAATTTAAAAATACACATATTTCCATTCTTAAATACGATAAAACTTTGGCTTTTAGTATTTTAAAATCATTCCAAATTGATAACCACCTCTCTTTCATCCACTTTAGATAAAAACCAAGTCAATTCATTTCATCAAATTGTTTGTTTCAATTGTATTTATCTCACTCTATCGTTTACTTTAATTGTATTCAATAGAATTCGTCAGCTCATTTCGATGTAACTCCCGATAAAATTTAATCCTACTTGTTTTTGAATTTAGCAGGATAAATTTCATGATCGTTTAATCCTTTAACCTGATCAATAATTTCATTTTACAAAGTTATTCGCTTTTCATAAAAAATCACTACTGAACGACTAAAATAATAAAAGTTAGGGCTACTGCCCGAAGGTTTCGCCCTATGTTGTAGATTTGTTTTGCGAACTATTTACTACCTCCAAACTTAGCTGGTCCGTTTACATCTAAACTATGTGCAGCGCTTGGTGTGTCTGTACATAGTTCTCGCCAGAAAACGCACAATATTTTAAAAGCAGGGTTATAATTTTTATTTTGGTTTTTAATTTCGGGGATAAAAATCTCTTTTTTGTTCTGCTCATCATCGTTTTTTAATGCGAATGGTTTTTTTGTTGTTGAAAAGGGTGCATTTCTTTTAGGTTGGGCATACCTTTCCCAATAAAGGCTTGTAACCCTATCTCTATTAAAAAGATATTATGCAGCCAGCTTTTGCTGTTCAATAAGTTTCTTGCTAATCTTCTGGGCAATGATTTCTGCCCCGATCCGGCGGAGGTTGTATGCTCCAACTGCCAGTCCAATATATCTTTTGAAGTTGTCATACCCCTTATCAGGGCATCGGTTCAGTCCACGACACTCCAGTTCATTGATGTTTGATTCTACCGCACTATGCTTGTTCCTCAACTTTTTAAAAATGGGTAGTTTTTCTTCTGTTTCTTCTTCTTTGTTTCGTTTGCCTTTCTTCGGCATCACAACCTGTTCTACCCATTCTTGCAGGAGTTTTTTGTTATCCTTGTGCCAAAAGCCCTTGTCAAAACTCCAGCTTTTAATGTTAAACCTGTAGATAAGTCTAGCTGCCAGTTCTGGGACAATCTCAGAATCAGCCTGGTGTTCCATTACCTGGTAATCAATTATTAAATGGTAATGGTCAGTGGTTATGGCTACTTTTTTCCCAAGTTCTACATTTGGGCGCATTTTCCCTTTTGTTATCCATTCAGTGTACTGTTCAAAAATAGAAAACATTTTTTCCCTGTGTGGTATTTCTTCACCTTTCAATATCCGCCTGTCCAGTAAGCCGATATGTTTTTGTAATAAATCCATGAAACGTTCCAATTCCATGATAATGACCATGTCTGCGGCATCTTCCCTTGGAAAAGTACTTTTAGATTTCTCCAGTTTTTGCAGCAAGGCATTGGCTTTTGCCAG
>JABMPI010000585.1 GCA_013203755.1 Bacteroidota bacterium | reverse complement strand
GCCGACAGCTTAACTTTTGAAATAAAAAAAGATTCGGGCAATCCGCCGCTGTATATTTTTGCTTCGTGATTGCTGGAAGAAATTTGTGTAGCTTCCGGGAAATTTCCGGTTAACCCTGCAGAACGCGCAATTTCAACTCCATTTAAGTAGGCAACAAATGCATCGTCGTAATCAATATTTAAAACTGCTTCCGTTATTTTATCGATTTCAGAAAGCTGGAACGAAGTTCGCAAACACACCGAAATGCATTTTTCAATTGTAGTATTGTCGTCGTTGTCGTCATAACCAATTCCACCTTTTCCGGTGCGCCATGCCGAATCGTTAAAACCTGTAATTCGCCAATCCGAAGCCGGAGTTCCTTCTGTACTTGTAAAATAACTGAAGTTAGTATCAGAATAAAAAACAGTTTCCCAATGATTGGTTTGTCCAATTCCATTATAAAATGATACTAAAAAAAGAGCTAAAAATGTAAAATAGGATGTATATTGGTTCATTTATTAATTTTGAAGTTAACAAAACTAGTTATTTTTTTTATTTGCTTCGTTTAACCAATAATTATTCCAATTAATTACATGTTAGAATGAAAACAAAAGCAGAATTAGTAGATGACCAATTTTCGCAGTTTAATTGCTCACAAACCGTATTCAGTTTATTTGCTTCCGATTTAGGGTTGGACGAAAAAACAGCTCTGAAAATTTCCAGTGGTTTTGGTGGCGGAATGGCCTGTGCAGAAACTTGTGGTGCAGTAACCGGTTCGTACATGGTAATTGGCATGAAACACGGGCATTCAACTTCTAATCCCGATGAAAAAGCAAATACAAAATTGCTGATTCAGAAATTTAACAAAAAATTTGAGAAGGAACACAGTAGTTTAATTTGTAAAAATTTGATTGGTTTCGATATATCGACACCTGATGGTTTAGAGGGAGCTCGCCAGAAGAATGTGTTCAAAACCCAATGCCCGAAGTTTATAAAAACCGCTTGCGATATTTTGGAGGAAGATTTTTAAAACCAAAGGAGAAAAATATTGTTTTATTAGAAATATAAAAACTAAATTATGAAATTTAATGTAGGAACAATAGACAGATTAATGCGAATTGTGTTAGGATTAATAATTGCAATTCTTGGTGTATGGTTGGAAAGTTGGTGGGGTTTAGTTGCACTTGTACCTCTGGCAACCGGACTTATTAAATGGTGCCCGCTTTATGTGCCGTTTAAATTTTCGACCAGGGAAAAAGGAGAGTAAAAAATTTACGAAATTACAGATAGCGGTGTGAAATATTCATACCGCTTTTTTTTAGTATTGGTTTATTCCGAAAATGAAAAATACAAAATGATTTTTCATTTCGTACTAAATACAAAAGCGCAACGTTTTTAGGTTTTATAAAAGCTGCATTTTTTATACTTTTGAAACCTAATTACAGAAAAGGTGGAATTTGCATTCAACATAAAAAAGATTCGTATGAGAAATTTTAATGTGACATTATTAGTTGGGTTAATGCTATTAACCTTTTTTGGTTGCACCGAAAAAGATCCAAATTTAATGTTTCAAAAAGAATTGAGCGAAAATTGGACATTTAACCAGGTTGGCGAAAACCAGTGGCTTCCGGCAACTGTTCCCGGAACTGTTCATACCGATTTAATGGCGAATGATAAAATTGAAGATCCGTTTTATCGAATGAATGAACATGATTTACAATGGATCGACAAAGTTGACTGGGAGTATAAAAGTACATTCGTATTAGATAAAACTATTCTTCAAAAAGATAGAATCGAACTTGATTTTAAAGGTTTAGATACCTACGCCGAAGTATTTGTAAATGGCACAAAAGTACTAACCACCAATAACATGTTTCGCGAATGGCAGGCCGATGTAAAGAAGGTTTTGCAAGAAGGAGAGAACGAAATCCATATTGTTTTTCGTTCGCCGGTAAACGAGGGAATAAAAAAATACGATGCGCAGGGTTATGTAATTCCAGTTTCTGATAACGATCAGGCAATAAACGGTGAAGTTGAAGGCGGCAAAATGGTGAGTATTTACACCCGGAAAGCCGGTTATCATTTTGGTTGGGACTGGGGACCGCGTTTGGTAACCAGTGGTATTTGGCGTCCGGTAACTTTTAATGCCTGGGACGAAGCAAAAATCGACAACCTGCAAATCGTTCAAAATAATGTAAGCGATGAAAAAGCAACATTTACTGCTGTTTTCGAAATTGATGCAAATAATAAAGGAAATGCAAATCTTTCGATTAGTAACGAGGGTGTCGTTTTGGCAACAAATACCGTTCAATTGCAAAAAGGGATTTCGAAATACTCGGTCGATTTCGAAATTAAAAACCCAAAATTATGGTGGACAATTGGTTTGGGTGATGCTCATTTGTATAACATTTCAGGAGAATTGGATGTTGATGGACGAAAAGTTACAGAAAGCACACGAATTGGAATTCGAACTTTGGAACTGATTCGCGATAAAGATGATGACGGAACTTCTTTTTATTTCAAATTAAACGGCCACCCTGTTTTTATGAAGGGTGCGAATTATATTCCCAACGATGTTTTTCTTCCCAGAGTTACGGATGAAAATTACCGTACAGTGGTTGAAACCGCAAAAAACTCGAATTGTAACATGCTCCGTATTTGGGGTGGCGGTGTTTACGAAGAAGATGTTTTTTACGATTTGTGCGATGAAAACGGAATTCTGATTTGGCAGGATTTTATGTTTGCGTGCGCCATGTTTCCAGGCGATGAGGCTTTTCTCGAAAATGTAAAACAAGAGGCAACCGATAATGTAAAACGTTTGCGCAATCACCCAAGTATTGCAATGTGGTGCGGAAACAATGAAATCCTGGCTGCCTGGGAAGGCTGGGGATGGAAACAAAAAGAGGAGGCTAAAAGCAAAGAAAACGCTGATAAAATATGGCAGGCGTACGTCGATATTTTTCATAAAACATTACCGGGTGTTGTAGAAGAATTTGATGCACAAAGAAGTTACTGGGGATCGAGTCCGTCTTCAGGATTGGGTGTGCCGGCTGATTTAATAAATGGCGACGAACATTATTGGGGTGTTTGGTGGGGAAAAGAACCTTTCGAAACGTATGCAACTCACCTTCCACGTTTTATGAGTGAATATGGTTTTCAGTCGTTCCCCGAAATTGCCACGGTACGAAAATATGCTGAACCCGAAGATTACGATATTTTTTCTGAAGTGATGAAATCGCACCAGCGTTCTTCCATTGGAAATGGTACCATCGAGTATTACATGTTGAAAGAGTACAAAAAACCAAAAGATTTTGAATCGTTTTTATACGTTAATCATGTATTACAAGCCGAAGGAATTAAGTTTGGTTTGGAAGGTCATCGCCGTGCAATGCCATTTTGTATGGGAAGTTTGTACTGGCAAATTAACGATTGCTGGCCGATCGCTTCGTGGAGTTCAACCGATTATTACCAAAATTGGAAAGCACTGCAATACTACGTAAAAAAAGGGTTTGAACAGGTTCTGGTTAGCCCGTACATCGATGGTGTGAAATTGAGAGTTGGCATTGTAAACGATAGATTGGAAAAAGTAAATGCACAATTGAATTTGAGGTTGATGGATTTTGATGGCGAGGTTATTTGGGAAGAAGCTTCTATTGTTGAAATTCCTGCTAATTCCAGCGATATTTATTTTGATGTAAACCGTTGGGAGTTTATGTATGGGAAGAAGTTGCAGAATCTTGTTTTTACTGCCGAATTGGTTGAAAAGGGGCAAGCGCTTTCGAAAAACACATTTTATTTCAGACCATTTAAAGAGTTGAAAGTTACCAAACCAACAATTGATTATACCCTTGTGAAATCTGATTCGGGATTTGATATTGAATTAAAAACCGATAAACTGGCCAAAAATATTTACCTGCAAATTGGCGATGAAAAAGGATTTTTCTCCGATAACTATTTCGATTTGTTGCCTGGCGAAAAAGTTTTAATCAACTTAAAAACCAATATTTCGGAAGAGAAATTGAAAGAGGTTTTGACTTTGAGGACTTTGGATGGGGCGTTTTAAGACCAAAAGAACCGTTCTTTTATAGAGAACGGTTCTTTTTATCAGGTTAATCAACCCACTTTTCAGTAATCGCCATCGGGTAACTTTTCCTTATTGCTTTTTGTTGGGCTTTGGCCAAGTCGTCAAATCCCAAATTGTATTTTTCCTGAGCCAGTTTGTTACGTTTGGCAAAAATGCTTTGGTAAAATTCATCAAGAATTGTCAGGTATTCATTGTAGGTAGTTTCGTTTTTATATGAATACAAAACCAAATACTTTTTATCTTTTTGAATTTCGTTTTTGAAAATTGAAGCTGCTTTTTCTGGAGTTATTCCTTTGGTCAAATCAATTCGAATAATTTCCATTCCACTTTTTTCCACTTCATCTTCATCTATCAATTTTGCATCTTTAGGAGGAAATAATCGTGGAATTCCAATGTTGTGGTAGAATATTTCGGGAACTTTTTCATCAAAAGGTTTAACCGAAAGTATGTGAAGGAGTTGATCCATTTCTCTCAATTTTCTAAACATTACATTAACGTACGCCATTTCACACCGTGCATCAACAATAATTACAGCAAATTTTTTAGGTTCATTGAAAGGATTGCCTTTGCTCTTAATTTCCTTTATTTTATTCTGAATATTTTCTAACTCAACTAGTTCGCCATCCAGCAATATTTGACCTTTTTTATTCATCAAAAGGAAAAAGGCTTTATCCGAATTTTCAGAGATACGATAATATGATGTAGATGTAGGTTCAAAATCATCATTTATCGATTTTGAAAAACTCTCTAATGAATTTTTTGCTTTTAACTTAGTATATATACTAACCTGTTCCTGAGTCCAACCAATAATCAATTTATCATTCTTAAAAACTAATTTGATCGACTTCGCTTTACCGTGTTTCAATGGGAGTGTGTGAAATACTCTTAACTCTTTAATTGAATTAATATGCTTTGAAATAGCACTTTCTTTAAAACTTTCTGTTGTTTCAGAAACCGATCCCACGGGAAACTGATATCGTATTTCTCGATAAGAATCAATGTCTTCGAGAATCTGCAAATCATTTCCTTTAAAATTCAACAATTGACCATATGTATCATCGTCAATGTTTTTCCAAAATCCCTGAAGTTCATTTGTTAGGTCTTTATTCTGAAATCCAACTGCATCCTGAGCAAGTGTAATTTCAGCAAAAAAGAAAAACAAAAATATGGCTGCTGGGATAACAACCAGAGCTTTAAGTTGTGCGGTAATTCCCGATTTTATTTTGGTCATCATAGCTATTCGTTTTTTAATGTTTATTAAATTAAAATTGTTAACGAGCTCAACAGAGCGGATACTGATTATTTGCTTCAAAAGAAGCGACTGATAGTCAAATAGCTCATAACCTTGTTCAACAACATTGCGGTCGGCAATGTATTCGTGGTTCGTTTTCATGGCTTTATTAATAAACCATACAAAAGGGTTAAACCATTGAAAAACAGTAATGGCGTGAGCAAGTAGCAGGTCGATTGAATGCAGTTGGCCAATATGCACTTTTTCGTGCGCCACAATTTGCCCAAACCCGGAAAGTGAAGTTGTTTCCCTGTTCAAAAAAATAATGCGGAAGAAAGAAAAAGGAGGAACTTCCTCGTCCATTTTCACCATTTTAACACCATTTTCAACGGTAGAACCGTATTTTTTCATGGTTTGGTTAATCCACCGGAAAAGCAGAAATAACCGCCCCGCAAAAAAGAGGATACCCAAAAGGTATAAGATCAATAATATAGTCGACAGATTAATTCTGTCCCAAAAACCGGTTTTTTTATTTATACTATTTTTTACAGAAATAGAAGTTGTATTTTCATTATTTTGACTGGAAAAGGCAGCTCCGGATATTTCATCAAACTCATTTGTTTCATTTTCCTGAAATGGTTTTGAAAAGGATTGTAAATAATCAGGATCGGTTAGTGCAATAATATTTTCGTAATAGCTTTTGAATTTATCAATTTCTTGCACCTGCCCCTCTAAAACCTTTGTTTTAGGTGAAGTGATATTCAGATGAACGATCGGAAATAGTAAAGAAAAAATCAGGATGGAAATCAGATAAATCCTGTTAAAGGTGAAATAAGTTTCTTTTCGCAGAAAAAGATAATACACCAAAAAGAGGAGTGTTAAACACATTCCCGATTCGAAAAGATATATAAGAAATTTTATCATTCTAAATTTAGATGTAAAATTTATTCGTTTTTCACAATCCCCCTTTAATTCCCCCTTTTCCAAGGGAGACGAGTCCTTCTTTATAAAAAGGTGTTC
>JABMPI010000584.1 GCA_013203755.1 Bacteroidota bacterium | reverse complement strand
CCACAAACCGGAGCAACAGCCGCAAAATAGTCGGGGTACGCCATTGCTAAATCGAAACTTCCATAACCTCCCATGCTTAATCCGGTTAGGTAGATTCTGGATTTATCAACATTGTACTGTTCAATTACCTCATCTAAAAGTCCTTTCAATAAAAAAGAATTCCAAAATTCACCTTTCGGACATTGTGGCGAAACAACAATAAAAGGTAGTTCACCACCATTTTCAATAATCTTTGGTGGCCCCCATGCTTTTACCATTGTCAAATCACTGCCACGCTCACCGGCACCATGCAAAAACAATAATAAAGGCGAAGATTTCCCAGATTCGGAATAATCTTTTGGAGTTGAAATCAAATATAAAATCTCTCCGGAAATTTTTGTTTTTTTCTCTTGTTGTTGAGCCATAACCGGAACAATTAAAATTGTAAGAATAAAGAAGATTAGTAATCGTTTCATTTGTTTAAGATTAGAACCAAGACACCAGATAAGAACTTATTTTTCTATGTTTGTGTCAAAACTTTATCTGCCATGGTTGTTAAAGTTTGATTTTATTATATGTTTTTAAAGGTCATCTTCAGTCAAGTATTTATTGGAGGTTTTCAAGATACAGAAAGAAATTAATCTTCCATCTCTTTTAAAACCTGCTCTACCTGTTCGTTGGTTTTATGTAATTTGTCTTTACATATCTTCAAAAGTGCAGAAACTCTTTTCACCTTTTCTGCCAACTCATCTACATCCAACTCTTCGTTTTCAATCTTTTCAAGAATCTCCTCTATTTCGGTCATTGCCTCGTTATACGACACTTTTTTAGTTGTCATTTTTATCTTTTTTCGTGATTTTACTTTTTACTACTCCATCCGCAAAACGTGTTTCAACTTCATCGTTTAGTTGTAATTGTTTAGCCGATTTTATTATCTCTCCATCTTTCAAAGTTAATGAATATCCACGTTTTAATATGTTCTCAGGATTCAATAAACGAACAGTATTTTCATTTATGTGAATTTTTTCCTGTTCCCTAAAAATCATTCTTTTCGATTCGCTTACAAGTATATCTTTATAATGAATGAGTGTTGCATTTTCCTTTAAAAGCGATTCACCAACAACCCGTTTAAGAACCCGCCGCTTTTGTTCCATTCTGTTTTTAGTTTCAACAAACCACAACGAAACAGCAGAGTCCAAATGGTGTTTCAAATTATGTATTTCATATTTTTTTTTGAATGAAAACTGACTTACATTTTGCTGCAATTCATTTCCCTTTTTTGTAAGCTGCGTCTTCTTTTCATTTATAAACCCTGACACTGTGTAATTTAAACTCTCTGCAATTCGTTCCAATTTATTTTGCTGGAAGTCAACCGTATTTCGTGTAATCTGAATTACTTCATTTTCCATTTCCACCAGCCTTTCGTAAAATCGCGCAACACCGGTTATTAAAAATTCCGCCACGGCCGTCGGCGTTTTCATTCGGGTATGTGCCACTAAATCTATAATTGTATCATCTTTTTCGTGACCAATTCCGGTAATTACGGGCAATGAAAATTGAGTAATATTAAATGCCAGATCGTAATTATCGAAACTAGCCAAATCTGCTGTTGCTCCTCCACCCCGAATTATTACTACCGCATCAAAAAAATCGTCGTACTGAAATATTCGTTCCAATGCATGAATAATGGAAGGTACAGTTTCTACTCCCTGCATTGTCGCCTCAAATAATTTTGGATAGAATTTAAATCCATATTCATTAGACTCCAACTGGTTCATAAAATCTTGAAATCCTGCTGCTGTAGCCGAAGAGATAATTGCAATTTTTTGTGGAACAAGCGGCAATTCCAATTCCTTATTCATGTCAAAAATACCTTCAGTTTGCAACTTATTAATAATCTCTTTTCGTTGCAAAGCCAAATCGCCAACCGTGTAAGTAGGATCAATGTCTTTTATGTTTAAACTTAAACCGTACGCCGGATGATATTCAACGCTTACCTGAACCAAAATTTTAATTCCTTGTGCAAAAGACTGCCCCGTGGAAGTTTCAAAATAGGGTTTTAACATTCTGAAAGTGTACGACCAAACCGTTGCCCGCGAACGTGCAATAATAGTATTTTCGCTCTTTTCAATTAGCTCCAGATAACAATGTCCACTCCGGTTTTCTTTCAATTCGCTAACTTCGGCAACTACCCAAACCGTGGCTGGGAATGCATCTACCAAAGCATCTTTAATCGATTCGTTTAACTGAGAAAGAGTAAACTTTTGATTCATTCCTTAGCGGTGTTTATATATTTTCAATGTTTCAGATGAGTTATCTGAAATTACTTTCAAAAGCAAAATCCCACTTGGTAACGACTGTAATCCGTTTAAAATAATTTTTGAAGTATTTGATTTTATCCATTGTTTGAGTTTCCTGCCATCAACTGAATAAATTTCAATCCGAACCTTTTTTTCAATTCCAATATTATCCTGTTGAAGGACAAGATAATTCGCAACCGGATTTGGATAAACTTGCCAGTTTTTTCCAAATTCATGCTGAGAAATGGAATTATTCGTTAAATAAACCCATGCCGTTTGGAAGTCCGGAATTCCGTATCCAATCAACGAATCAGGATTATTATATTTACTTGAACTTAACTCCAAAGCCAGCTTTACTTGCTTTGCTGTGGTATACGGGAAAGCTTGCCACAAACACGCTGCCATTCCGGCCAATACCGGAGAAGAAAAAGAGGTGCCACTACTAGATCCCAAAGAACCATCGCTGCGTTGTAGATAGGTATTCCAACCCATTGCGGCAACATTTGGTTTTATATCTCCGTCGGCCGCCGGACCAAGTGAAGTGAAAGATGCTGGAAAACCAAATTTATTTGTTGCTCCAACTCCAATAACGTTGTCGCCATCAGAGGGGGCAATTAAATATTTCCATGAATTGTTGCCTTCGTTTCCGGCACTGGAAAAAACCAAAATTCCACGAGAAGCAGCAACATTTGCTCCTTGTGTTACACGTGTGGTTTTACCATCCATATCAGCGTAAGTATGGTCTGTGCTTGGGTCGTCATACACAAAATACCCAAGCGAGGAGTTAATAATATCTACTCCAACACTATCGGCAAATTCGGCAGCAACCACCCAATTATCTTCTTCGATTAGAAACTCAGATCCTGCATCTTCCGATCGCAAAAGCCAAAACGAAGCTTTTCTTGCAGTTCCAATTAAGTCCCCGGGAACA
This sequence comes from Bacteroidota bacterium, assembly GCA_013203755.1. Taxonomy (GTDB): domain Bacteria; phylum Bacteroidota; class Bacteroidia; order Bacteroidales; family Prolixibacteraceae; genus Draconibacterium. The sequence continues at coordinate 2,890 of JABMPI010000584.1, read as the reverse complement.
TTTCCTCCAATGCAGGAAAGTACACTCATTCCGTGGTAGTTGGCATCAAAGACATTCGAATTTGGATCAACAAAATCTTTTGTCCCCAGAATCTGATTATTTGCCCATAAACTATCGAATGCCAAATACTCATCGGCATTTAAAAATCCTGCATCAAGAATTGCAATTTGCATGCCTTGACCATTAAAATTTTTATTGTGCAAAAATTGTCCGTTCATCAAACCGGTTTGATAAACCGATGCCCCATATTTAGAAGTATCAATTGGTGCTTTCTCTGCACCCACAGATTCATTGAATTTATTGATCGCACTTTTATTTGCGCCTGAAGGTTTTGTAAGTTGAACTTCACTTACAAAAGGCAACTTCTCAACTTCAGTTAAGAAATTATCCATTTCAACTTTTACCGTAATTCCGTTTAACCATTTCGATTCGTGAACAAGTTCTCCCCCAATATTTAATACCGAATCGATATAGTTTAAATTTACAGGAAGATCGAGCGAGTCGATTGGAATATTTTGTCTTATTCGGCGTTCAATTGCACGTTCAGAAAGGTATTCATAAGGATTTGCAATTGAATATTTGGTGTTACTTTTATTAGAAAATTCTACCCAAAAAAAGTTCTGAGCTTTCGTTTGGAAAGTCTGAAAAATTAAAATAATTGAAAATAGTAAAAATATCTTTTTGTTCATGTTTGTCTGGCTTTCTCCATAAAATATAACCAAGCCAATTTAATGAAATATCAATAACTTTGGCTAGAAGATTTTCATTTTTCTCATGTATTCCGATGGGTCTTGCATAAATTTCTCCGGGTCGGTGATTTTACCTCGCCCTTTTTCAAGATTTTGCATCTTAACATTGGCAATGCTATCGCGCACTTCAGGATTTAATATTTCGCCATTATTGTATTTTAAAGAATACAGAAAATTACCGCTTTCGTCGTAATACTTCCACTCGCCATGCCTCAGGTTATTTCTATAATTGGCCTCCATTTCCAACTTCCCTTTTTGCGAATGAACCAAACATAAACCATTCCGTTGATTAAAACTCATTTTACATTGTAAATAGGGTTCTCCGGTTTTAAAATATATCTGGTAATTTCCCTCCTGCATATTATTTACCCAATCCGCCTTCTCCATTAACTCCCCAGTATCGTAGTATTTTTTTGAAACTCCACTTTTCAGTCCTAATTTAAATTGCTCTTCCGCAACTTTTCTCTTTCCCGAAAAATAGACCCAATTCCCCTCTTTTACCTGATTCACATAATTTCCTTCTGCAACCATTTTCCCCGCTTCATCAAACAATTGGGAGAATGCAGAATCTGAATCCACCTTATAATTAATAATCGCTTTTACCTGGCCTCCTTCATGAAACCGTTTCCACTCCCCCACAGGTTTACCATCTCTAAAATTGCCTTCGTACATCAACTTCCCGTTAGGTTGTTGCTTTTTCCAAAGCCCTTGCCGCAATCCGTTGGAATCTGTTTGATTAATTTGAGAGAAAGCAAAAAAGGGAATGAATATAAATAGTAATAGTGAAATCCGCATAATTTAATTTTATAATTACAACCGCAAAATTAGGAATTTATTTTAGTTGACTTCATTTGACGGATTAGTTACGTTTTTTATTCTCAAATGTTTAGTTTAGCATCAAGAAGAGTTTTAAGCCTGATTGTCGCTGACATTCCCAATTGGTTATTAATTGTTTACCTGGGGTTTGAAATATCAGTTGGTTTTCTTGCGTTGATATTGATTTCGAAATCCAAGGAGTGGAAATAAGTTAGAATTCAATTTGGAAATAGAATTTTGGTGTTTATCCCAAATTGACATTCAAGATATCATATTGCAAATTTTGAATTTCTCCCGAGAATCTGGGATAAATGGCAATAGATCAAAGGAGCCAGCCTGTCTTGATCCTACTGACAGGCTCCTAGAGGTATGTCATTCTTAATCTTCGAGTTGATTTAAAAGGTCACGCACACTCTTTACATCGTTTATATAGTATTTCGCTGCCGTTGTTTTTGTACCAACTTTTATAGTATAGGCCGATTCAGGAAGAGAATTGAAAGTGTACTCATCTGTCCAGTCGTCACCAATGGCAAGGATGAAATCAAATTCTGTATCGCCTATCTTTCCTATCGCTGCAATACCCTTATTAATACCGGCGTTTTTAATTTCAATTACCTTATCGCCGTCCATTATTTCCAGGTTAAGGTTGGCAATGTAACTTTTCAAATCGTCCTTTAACTCCCATGCACGCTGTTGTCCCATGTCAGGATCAGCATCGCGATAATGCCAAACCAGAGAGTAGTTCTTATATTCCACAAAAGCTCTTGGGGTTCGGTCAACAAAATTTTGTAAAACCGGTTCAATAATTTCCATCCAATCTTTTTCAATATGATTATTCATACTCCATTCTACCCCGGGATTTTTATTCCAAACGCCGTGCTCAGCTATAAATGCCAATTGGTTATCATACCTGTCAAACCATTTCGAAAGTGTTTCCTTATCACGACCACTAATTACTACAATGGTATTATTTTTTGACGATGTTAGTTTCTTCATGATAGAATAAAGTTCGTCATCGGGCATAGCCATTTGGGGATCTTTGTGAAATCCGGTTAATGTACCATCATAATCGAGAAAGATTATCCTTTTCTTTGCAGTTTTGTATTTTTCAACCAAAGTATTTATTACCCGACTTGTAACCTTACGCGTATAATTTGATTCCTGAAGTTTCTTTACCTCTGTCAATCCTTTTATAAAATCTATAGCCCAACGTTCTTCATTATAAATAAACAGTCGTTTCTGAAGAATCGAGTTTCTTTCAATCTGCTCAGAGTCAGGCATATTCATTGCTTGATGAATAGCTTCGGCAACTTCAATCCGGTTGT
>JABMPI010000583.1 GCA_013203755.1 Bacteroidota bacterium | reverse complement strand
TCTTTTAGTTCATCAAAATCCCAGGCAGTAATTTCCTTATTTAAGTTTGCTTTTGCCTGTTCAACACTAATAAACGAAATGGCATATTTAAAGTCGATAACCTGATTTCCATTTTCAGGAAATTCAAACCACGAACCGGGTTCTTGTCTCGACGTTTTTCTTTTTTTATCGATTCTGGTTTGTTCACCTAAACTTGCTTTTGAATCCTGACTAAATTCGCCATACACAAAAGCTTTCATTCCAAAAAACTGCTCTTCACCCGAAACAGAATTGTTCGAAATAATGTCCCATTTCCCTTCGTGATTAATTTGAAGCTTTAGAATTCTGTTTCCATTTTCAGGAAACGTAAATCGGAAAAAGCCACTTTTACTTCCGGGAGTAAATTCGGTTTTTATATCGGCATCAATCAAGTAGGTTGAGTAGTAATTAGGGCGAACAATTTCCAGATCGTGGTCGTACATTTGACCATCTTGCCATGTCCGGTGTTCCCGGTTTTCCTGCCCTGGGAGAATGCCAAACAGCTCGCCTTTTCTGTGTGAAATTATGCTTAGTGGGAAAAAACTTATTTGATCATCCAAAAAATCCGTTCGCATCGGATGCATCCGAATCATTTGATTTGGAAGTTGCACATTTGGTCGGGTAGGGTGCAACAAATGTCCCATTCCGCCAATGTATGGATCAACATAATCAATATTCGATGTGACTTTATTTTCGCAACAGGCTTCTTCTTTAGAGCTGGTACAACTCACTAAAACAAGTAATATTCCTGTAATCAATAGTGTGGAAAGTTTTGTTCTCATTTTATGTAGTCTTTAAAAATTAACTTAATACAGCGTCATTGCGAGCGAAGCTTGGCAATCTCAAATATTCAGAACAAATGATACAGATTGCTTCGTTCCTCGCAATGACGTTTTACAATATTTCAAATCTTAGTTTCGCAAGCCTTTTGATTCCAAATATTTTAATATTTTCTCCGGTTCATCGGTTTGAATAACGTTGGCTTTGAATTTCAGTAAATCATTCATTGCACTTTCAGTTTCTCCTTTTCTAATAAGGTCATCGGTTTCGCCAAGAGCATTTATCCAGATTCTTGCATTTCCACCCCGAATTAATTCAGTGACTTCCTTTGTATAGAATGACGGATCGATATGAATTACATTTGGACTAAATACTTTTAGTGCCGAGTCGGCCATCTCAAAGGAATAAGCGCGGGGCATCAACATCGAATTTTTCTCCAGCGACAATACTTCTTTTAGTGCATCGTAATCATTATCAAACCAGAAAACCTGCTTCAGTGTATTTGTTTTTTTTATAACATCGGCAACCGGTTTTAAATGACTTGTTTTTATGTCGATATCAACCATCGCTTTACCACGAACCAAATTCAGCGCATCTTCAAAAGTTGCAATAGACTCGTCGGTAAGTGTTCCATCCGGCATTTTTAATCTGATTTTTTTTAATTCCTCTAAAGTGTATTCTTCCGGATCTCCTGTACCATTAGTTGTGCGGTCAATCGTTCCGTCGTGGTTTAATACTACAACGCCATCTTTAGTTACTTTTACATCCAGTTCAATTATGTCAACACCTAAATCTAATGCTTGCTGGATTGCTGACAGTGAATTTTCGGGGTGAATGTTATGTGCAGCCCGGTGCGCTGCAACCATTACATATTCAGAATTTGGATTCTGAAATTCATTTATAATCTTATCGACCGGAGTTCCGGAATTGCATGAAATAAGAAGTAGGGATGCAATAAAAAATGCAACTCCTATTGATCTTGATTTATTTCCAAATACTACTGTTCTGGTTGTTTTGTTCATTTTACTATATTTTGTTTGAAACACTACAATTTTATTGCAGTTACTTTAAGTTTCTATTAATTATTACGTCCTGAAAGGACACTTTATTTCAACCCAAGGCAACGCCTTGGGGTACCCAAAATATTTTTATTACGGGCTGAAAGCCCAACTTAATATAAGCTGCCCATTTCAGGGCGCAAAAACATACTTTTCCTAACTCAAGGTGGCGCTCCGCTTTCCATTGGGCTGAATTAATTTTGAGCTTTCATCCCAATTAGAGAGATTATAGATTTTCATAATTCTTCTCTTTAATCTTCAATCGGAGCACTAATTACATTCAAATATCTACCCATCCAGTAGGGGAGAAGCCACGTATCACCAGCACTTATAATTGAACCGCCGTTGCCTTCAATATCTAACTTAAATATATTTCCGTTGTGCCTATAAAGTGGCATTTCACTTAATGGAAGCAATTCTTTTGTGGTTTGAAGTCTAAAGTTTTCGGGGAGTAATTCAATATCTTTTCGGTGAGAATTGTGCATTGCCCAGGTTCTGAGATCCATCGGATATTCTTTTAGGAACCAAATCGATTCATCTAAATCAAACTCTTTCGCTCCGGTAATGGCATACAAAAAGTTCCACAGAGCATTTTTTTCTGGTCGCTCGATGTTCCAATGATCTTTAATGCTTGCTCTAAACTGCTCTTTTAAATCATCGTTAAATGCGTACGGATACAATCCCCAGTAAGCAAGGAAATACATCTCATCATCGGAGTGGTTCCATTCGTGCGAAAGAGTTTTGCTCCATTCATCAGCATTCGATGGACTAATTTCAGAAATGGGGCGCATCAGGTTTTCCAGATAACCGTGTTTTTCCATCAACTCGAAAGCCGCAGTTTTGTATTTCTCTTTACCCGTGTACTTGTATGCGGTTTGCAAAAAAGCGATAATATTTGATGAATATAATCGACGGTCGCCAACATTGGTCGGAAAACTATTCACATAATCCGGATTCCATTTTCCCCAAAGTGTGGGTTCGCCATCTACATCAATAATATACATGTCGTTGTCAACAATGTAACCCATTAAATCATCCAAATATTTTAACGCACGTTGTTTCCATTGTTGGTCTTCGGCCAGTTCTAAAACCATGGTAAGTGCAAAAAATTGACCAACTGCCTGGTCGCTGCTTGCCGTGGATCGCCAGGTCCAGTTGGGATGGTCGGTGCCGCGCATCCATATTTTTGCTGGGCTGCCAGATTTTAATTCTCGTTTTTCCCAACCTTCGCTTTTTGTATTTTCTACTTTATAATCGCGCTCGAAACTTCTGGCAAAAAGCCCGTCGATACCGGTAATGGTATGCAGTCTTTCCATTGCCTCAAAAGCTTCGTATGCATTTATTTTTGCCTCTTTGTTGCCGGTAACTTTATAACGGAAAAGTTGACTTGCCAAATACATCGATGTCCATAAATTATCGCTGGCCTGAGCCCCCATTTGTGCTGATGCATATCCGTTTGGCAAGCTGCTAAAACAACAGTTAAATCCGTAACGAATGTTTTTCTCTCTTACTTGTTTTTCATAAAAAAGCGCTTTTTCTTCCAAAGTCATTTTCTTGAAACTGATCTGTCCAAGTCCTTTCTCGGTTAGCACCAGAATACTATTTTCTGAACCTTGCTCCAAAGCAATAACTTTGTCGCTTGGGAGCCAGCGTTCGCCCGCATAATAATTGTATTTTCCTTCTTTATTTAGTTTGAAAGCACCCCAGCTTGAGCCAAACCAAAGTTCGTCGTTTATCTGTTTTATACTGGTAATTTCAGGGTGAGGTACATTAGAAATCAATTTGTTTTCAGTTAAAAATAAGTATCCATTTGAGGTTCCAATTACAATTTTTTCGTTTGAAGAAAGAGCTTCAACGCAGGTAATGTTTGTACCCTGATATATTTCTTCCAGTGCTTTCCCGGGTGTGAAAGCAGAAATGCTTTTTGAAGTAACCAATAGAAACCGATCTTTGGATTCCCGATATTTTATCTGTTTTATTCCTTCCAAAGAACCCAACCAAAGTTTTTCTCCCTCTTTATTTAGGTACACTAAATTTTTTCCATCCGAAACCAAAAAATGAAAATCGTTACCTGCAGCAAAGAATCGTGCTTTTGGCAAACCATGTTCAATCTGAATTAAACCTGCCCACGCATTACTAAATACATGCGTTTTGTCGAGATAAACGGTGTGATTTTGGTAGGTTTCCAAAGCCGTAATATTTTTTTTAAGCAGCGGTGTATAAGAAATGTCGGCAACTAATTTTCCTGGATAAAAAAGCTGGCCATTTTCCGGCACCAAAATCCCCGTATTCGATAAAATATGAACATGCCCGTTTCTATCTGTTGAAATCGCAGAAAGCTTTTGTTGCTGTTGTTCTTCAGAAAGATAATATTTAACGGCGTAGTTTTGATCGTAAGGTTTATCCTGATAAATGGCTTGACCCTTTTCGTTTGTGTTGGATTGGCTTATTGTTTCGGTTTTTTGAGTACAGGCAACAAAAGCTAAAGCGGAAATGAAAAGTGTGATTTTCTTGAAAGTCATAATTCGTTTTCAGGTAAAAAAAATCTGCAAGACGAATGAGGTTTTGCAGATTTCAATTTATAATAGTTCTAGTTTTACTTTGGCCATTCACCATTTTTCATTGGTTTGCTTTCAATTTTCGAGGGGTCAACAACAACATGTTTAATTAACTCCCTGTTCCATGTGTAGGTAATATGTATCATTCCATCTTTGGTTTGAATAACAGCTGGGTAGGAATATTCTGTGTCCGGGTCAGGATCATTCTCCAATAAAACGGCCGCTTCCCAGTTAATTCCATCTTCAGAAATTGCCATGTTTAAGATGTTACGGTCTCCCCATGTTTTCTTTGGTTTGATGTGATTGTATATTAAAATATGTCTTCCATCTTTTAAAGTTACTGCATCAATTCCTGAATTGTTATTGGGTAACTTAGTAGGTTCAAATTTACTCCATGTTCTTCCGTTGTCGGTTGACCACGAGGTAAGTATTTCTTTGGTTTTACTTCTGTTTAATATTTGAAGTTTTCCATTGGGGTGAATCAAAACTGTGGGTTGAATAGCACCTTCTTTTTTATCGTTCAAATATTCTGTTTTCTCCCAGGTTTTTCCCATGTCGGGTGAAATCTCCATGTGTACTCTCCAACCATCGATTTCGGTGCTGGACGGACATAACAATTCGCCATTGTTCAAAAGAACCGGTTTGTTTTTGATTGGCCCCCAAATGCCTTCGGGCAATCGATGCTGATCGGCCCAGGTTTTTCCATTGTCGGTGGTAGACATTACTTCGCCCCACCAATACGAACAATCCGGTCCAACTTTATAGAATAATTTAATTTCGTCGCCGGTATTATAAAGTACCGGATTCCATGATGGATAACGCAAATTCTTGTGTTGAACTCCGTTGGCAACTTCAGCAGGCACAGACCATTTTCCGTTAGTGAATGTACTTGCCCAGATTCCAACATCTGGATCTTTTTCGGCTGTTCCGCCAAACCAGGCAGCAATTAATCCATTGTCTGTCTCTGCAATGGTTGAGGCATGGCAACTTGGAAAAGGAACATCTGTTGAATTGTAAATAAATTCAGCTTTTATAATCCCTTTTTGTGTTTTTTGAGCAAAACTTGAAATTCCAATTACAAGGATTAAAAAGAAGCTCAATACTATTTTCATGATTATAAATTTAGATGAACGATTACTTTGCAGGTTTCCCTTTGAAAAGCTTCAGCGTAATAAAGCCAACTAGGAAAATAACTAAGGTTCCGAGCACAATTGTTAAATTACTATGCAATGGACTTCTGAATGCCAACAGGTTATTACCTTCAGTAAAATAAAGAGGAGATAAACTCATCCACATAATTACTATTACACCAATGATAACACCAATTACAGCATCGATATTTCTGACTTTTTTAGATAAAAATGCCAATAGGAATAATCCAAGCATACCACCGCTAAATATGGATGCCAATGACCACCATGCATCTAAAATACTTTCAACACCGACAAGCGATAATGAAATTACAATTCCTAAAACTCCAAATATTGTAGAAGAAATATAAAGTACTCTCATCGATGACTTTTCATCCGCATCAGGATTAAAATAACGTTTGTAATAATCCGAAAGGATAATGGTTGCGGTACTGTTTACACTAGTTGAAACAGTACTCATTCCAGCCGCAAAAATAGCAGCAATTAATAATCCTGTTAAGCCGCTGGGAAGACCATCTACAATAAAAGTTGGAAATACCTCATCTCCTGGAGTTCCCGCAGGAAGCAATTCCGGTTGCGCTGTATAATACGCATAAAGCGCTGTTCCAATATAAAAGAATAAAAGCGAAACAGGCAGGTATAATAGTGATCCGAATAAAGTAGATCTTTTGGCTTCTTTAACTGAACCTGTAGTCATATAACGTTGTACAAAATTCTGGTCGATCCCGAAATTCTGCAGGTTAATAAACAAACTATAAATTAAAATCACCCAAAAAGTAGATTCTGAAAGGCTTGCCCCAAAACTTCCTAAACTAAATTTATTGTTAGCTGAAGCAATTTCAAAAACCTGCATTGGTCCTTCCGGCATAGAGAATGTAAGTACTGCGGCACAAACAATGGCTCCAAGAATCAGGATAATTCCCTGAATTGCATCTGTCCATATTACTGCCTGAATACCTCCAAGCATGGAGTACGCAGTAACTGCAATTCCGGTAACAATTATAATGGTTTTAATATCCCAGCCAAACAAAATATTTAACGGAAGTGCCAATAATAATAAGATGGCGCCGGTACGCATTAACTGGGTTAATATGTAGCAGACTGAAGCATACATACGTGCCCAGGCTCCAAAACGAACTTCCAGGTAATTATAGGCAGAAATGCTGTTTAGCCCCCGATAAAGCGGCACAAAAAATTTAACAGCAAGTATAGATGCAATTGGAATAGAAAAACTAAAAACCAAAGCATTCCAGTTTGTCATATATGCTTTGCCGGGGAGTGCCAAAAAGCTGATACTACTTACAAAAGTTGCAAATATAGACATGCCAACTACCCATGCAGGTAGTTTTCCGCCACCAGAAGTAAACTGATCTGATGTTTTATTTCGGAAGTAAAAACTGGCACCAAATAAAACATTCCCTAATGTTATTATTATAAAAACGGCAACGTCTAAAACTGGAAGATTCATAGTTTTATAATTATTGGTTTGCTATTCAATGGTAGTTTAAAAATTTAACTCTTTAATATTTTGTTTGATTTGATTTGTCTCCGCTTCGTTAAATTTACGAAATGGTGAAGCAACAAAATCGTTGCAAATTCCCAATGCCGACAAAGCACTTTTTATGGTTTTAATATACTTCGATGAATATTGTCCCACATTATATATCTTAGTCTCAATAAGAATCATTTTATCACGAAGCTCAGAAATTTTGGCTAAATCTTTTGCAACAGAAGCTTCATACAAATCTACAAACAGTCGGGGGAATATATTTGCACCGCCAGCAACAGCACCATGTCCGCCATGGAAAATTGTTTCGGGTATAAAAAGTTCGGAACCTGCAATTATTGAAAATTCAGGTGAATCTTTAAATTCTTCAATTAAAGAATATAAGTAGGCCATGTTACCCGAACTGTCTTTAATACCGATTGCACCCAATTCTTTTGCTTTTTTTACGGTATCCAAAGTCATGTGCAATTTTGTACACGAAGGCATATTATACATCAAAAATGGAAGGGGTAATTGAGGTGCTAAATTCTCAAGGTATTCAACCATTTCAATTTGTTCCATGGGTATGTAATATGGAGGTGCAATTACAAGGGCATCTGCACCTGCATTTTTCGAAGCCTCTGCAATTTCCAAAGAGCCCTCAATGCACGTGTCTGTTATTCCAACCATTACCGGAACTCTTTTATCAATAAAAGCACAAGCCTTTGTTATAAAATCTTTCCGAAGTTTATAGCTTAAGTTCGGAGCTTCTCCTGTTGTTCCCAATAAAAATATACCGTGAACACCACCATCGATTAAATGCTCAATCAATTTTTTTAAGCCTGGCTCGTCAATTTCATTGTTATTGATAAGTGGTGTTACAATTGGTGGAATAATTCCTTTTAAAGGTAGTTTCATTATGTGTAAGATAAATTAATAATTATTAAGTATAAATCGAACGTTTAGCTTGTCAATCATTCACCCTTAAAATCAGGCAATTCTTTACATTCGATCTTGTCAATCATTCATACACAAAAGAAAGGGAATGCAACATATTTTACCACTGGTATATTGTTTTATTTACATTGAATTTTGATTCAAAAATTGAAATTTATGTATATATTTACGGCGTTTAGGTTTAAAAATGATATATGGAGTTCATTTACGAAAAAATATTTGTTCCGCATAAACGTTCGTTTATTACACGGAAATTGAAAATGGATCCGAACTCGGATAAGATACATTCTCATAAAAATTTTGAGCTGAATTTAATTACTTCCGGTGCTGGAAGGCGTATTGTAGGAAACCATATTTCGAGCTATGATAAAGGAGATTTAGTTCTGCTTGGACCTAATATTTCGCATTGCTGGGAAATACTTGAAACGAAGAAAGATACAGAGCCGGAGTGTATTGTTACTCATTTTTATGAAAATATTATTAGTTCCGATTTTTTTAATATTCCTGAATTGCACGCCGTTGTTAGTTTATTAAAAGATGCAAAAAATGGCATTTGGTTTAAAGGTCCAAAGGCAGCAAAAGTTGCTACGGTATTAAAACGAATGGCAAATACAAATGGGCTCGATTCATACATTCAGTTGTTAAAAGTTTTTAATCTTTTATTGGAAATTGAAGATCGGGAATATTTAACGCTTCCCTCGTCGTTACCAAATTCTTACGATAAAGATCAGGATCAGATAAATAAAGTTTACGAATATGTTTTTCAGAATATGCAGGAAGGCATAAAATTGAAAGATGCAGCCTCGATTGTATTTATGGAACCCAGTTCGTTTTGCCGCTATTTCAAGAAAAAAACAAATCAAACTTTTATGGACTATGTAAAAAGTGTCCGCATTGGAATAGCTGCAAAATTACTAGCTGAAACCGATAAGCAAATCACCCAAATTTGTTTTGAATGCGGCTATAATAACCTCGCAAATTTCAACCATTACTTTAAGGTGATTATGAAAAAAACTCCTTCAGAATATCGAAAGTCCTTTAAATAAGTGAGACTTAATTTTTAAGAATCAAAATTTTTTAGTCGAACTTGTCCCGGATGTAGCCGAAGGATCTTCTCTTTTTTTAAAATAAAACAATCTCCCAAAAGTTAATATTTGATAGGATTTAGCTAACAATTGAGTGGCAAAGTTCAATTTCACGTTGTTTCTTTGAATAAATATTATCCTTTACCGATAATACTTAATACTAATAATATGAAGGCAATCATTTTTGATATGGATGGCGTGTTGGTAGATAGCGAACCGCATCATGTAATAATTGAGAAAAAGATATTTGCCAAACTTGGGTTAAATATTACCGATGAAGAGCATAGTACCTACATGGGGAAAGCAACGGATCTGATGTGGAAGGAGATTATTCATGATAAAAACCTCTCTTTTAATAGTGCTGATTTAGTGAAGCAAACTGTAGAAGAGAGTAAAATTCACTTTGCTGCTCAAACAGATTTAGTTGCCATGTCCGGCTTGGTACAACTGCTCGAGATCTTAACCCAAAAAGGAATTCCAATGGCGGTTGCGTCCTCTTCCGGGCAGGCAATAATTGATATTCTTTTAGAAAAAATTGGGGTGAAAAAATACTTTAAACATACTGTTAGTAGCGAGTTGGTTGGAGGAAGCAAACCAGAACCTGATATCTTCCTGCACACGGCAAAATTGTTAGAGGTAAAACCCGAAGAGTGTCTGGTTATTGAAGATTCAACAAACGGAATTCGTGCTGCAAAAGCAGCAAATATGTTTTGTGTAGCATACAATGGCGGATCTGCGGGTATGCAAAATCAGAGTTTGGCTGATGTACAAATTGAAGATTATTCTGAATTGGAAGAAATAGTATATAGAATGTTTAATTGTGACGAATGAGGCGTCAAATAGGAACTGTCATTTCGAATCTGAGGCACGAGGGTGAGAATTGAAAATCAGCGAAGCTAAATCTGCTGAATTAAAACAAATTTCTCAGTCATACTTCCTTACCAATGACAGATTTCATTTCAAAGACACTGAAACAAGTTCAGCATCTTTTTGTCATTTCCTCATTATGCCTAATCTAAAAATTAGGTGAACTCTCGAAATGACATGACGGAAAGTTGTAACGCACAATTGATTTATTGTTAGAAATTGATATAAAATGAAAAAAAAGATTATCTGCATTCTGATTGTATTTGGCTTTGTTCTTCAAAATTGTTCTGTGGATAATCAACCAACTCTAATTTTCTCGAAAATGTTGGTTGAATACGCCGAAAATCCAATTGCCATTGATAGTAAAAATCCTCGATTTTCATGGATTGTGACATCTTCCAAACGAAATCAGCAACAAACTGCGTATCGTATTTTATTGGCTTCCTCCATGGAAAAATTGGAGAACAATACGGGTGATTTATGGGATTCAGGAAAACAAAAATCAGTAGAGACAATTCATCATGAGTATAAAAAAGGGGAGCTGAAATCCAATAAAAGATACTTCTGGAAAGTGATTTTTTGGGATAGAAATGACGGAATGTTCGAGAGTCCTGTCAGTTATTTTGAAACCGCTATTTTGGATGATGCAGATTGGAGTTCAAGTTGGATTGGAAACGGACAAAAAGCTGAACCGCTTCCCGAAAAAGGCTTTTATATGCATCGGAAAGAGCAGGCTGACATGCCCGATACAATTAATCATAGTGGGAGATCTTTGCTGTTAAGAAATGAAGTAACACTTTCCAAAAAGGTTAAATCTGCAAAAGTTTATATTTCAGGATTGGGTTTTTATGAGTTTTTTATAAATGGCAAACGAGTTGGCGAAAACGTTCTGGCACCCGCAAAAACACCTTATCACAAACATATTTTGTACGATACTTACGATGTAACGGAACTACTGAAAAAAGGTGAAAATGCATTGGGCATTCATTTGGGAAATGGCTGGTACAACCCTTATAAACCTTGGTGGCAACAATATCGGATGCAATGGTTTGGCTCCAAAAAGGCGATGGCTCAAATTCAAATTACTTTCGATGATGGTTCTGTTGAAATCATTTCAACCAATAAAGAATGGAAATGGGCTGCCGGGCCGATTACATTTAACTGTGTTTATGATGGTGAAATTTACGATGCTAATTTGGTGCAAGAAGGTTGGAATCGAATAAATTTTGATGATTCGGACTGGAAAGTTGTGAATGTTGTGGATTCACCAAAAGCAAAAATGGTGTCGCACCGAATGCCTGCAATAAAAGTGAACGAAACGATTCAGCCCAAAGAAGTACAGGTAAATATTCCAGAGATGAAAGTGTTTGACATGGGCCAAAATTTTACCGGTTGGGTGAGAATTAAAGTCAGTGGTGAAAAAAATACCAAAGTAAAAATTCGCTTTGCAGAGGATATTAATGAGGATGGTACCATTGACAGAAGCAGTGCCGAACAGGCAAAAGCAACTGCCGAATATAGGATGAGTGGTGAAGGTGAAGAAGTATACGAACCTGCATTTACTTACTTTGGTTTTCGTTATGTTGAAGTAACTTCAGAAAACAAAGATTTTGAACTGTTAGATATTGTTGGTCAGGTAGTTTATACAAATAATACCCGTACCGGTCAATTTGATTGTAATAATACTTTGGTAAATAAAATCCACAAGGCTACGGTTTGGTCGCAAAAAAGCAACATGCTCGGTTACCCCATGGATTGCCCACAACGTGATGAACGTTTAGGTTGGTTTGGTGATGCTCAGGTAACAGCAGAAGAAGCGATGTTTAACTTTGATATGGCGCTGTTTTACGAAAATTGGTTTGAAGGAATCAAAGATAATCAGGATGAAAAAACGGGCGATATTCCTATTATTTCGCCTCAACCCTATATTTGGGATGAAGGAGTGGAGTGGAGTAGCACCTATATAATTATGCTCTGGCAATATTATACGTATTACGGTGATAAACAAATACTCAAAAAGCATTTTGCGATCATGAAACGTTACATGGAATTTTTGGATAGCATTTCTAAAGATTATATTCTTCCGATGGGATGGATTGGCGACTGGGGAAGCATGACCGAGGGTTGGAAAGAAGGGAACCCAAAGTCGGTTCCAACTGCTTTTTATTATTTTAATGCACGTATTTTAGCAAAAATTGCAAAGGTAATTGACGAAAATGCAGATGGAAAACTTGATAAATCCGAAGGAGGAAAAATTAGAGTTTCTTCTGTTGAAAAGATGAATATTGAATATGACATCTTAAAAAACATTGTTGGTGGAGGCCCTCTTGAGTGTTT
>JABMPI010000582.1 GCA_013203755.1 Bacteroidota bacterium | reverse complement strand
TTTATTTTGAACCGTTTTAAAAAACAATACCGACATTTCCAATGATGGGTCGTAATCAATACTGGTTGAGTAAATATCTAAAACCTTTCGCCAAAAAACTTTTTCAGACGAACGAATATCCCTGATTCGAGCCAACAGTTCATCGAAATAATTACCGCCACCCGCTTGTTTCAACAAATCATCATTCATTGTAAAACCTTTCACGATGTATTCTTTTAAACGAGCCGTTGCCCATTGGCGGAATTTTGTTCCCTGATGACTTTTTACTCTGTAACCAACCGAAATTATTACATCCAGACTGTAAAACTTAACCGGACGGTCGGAACCACTAATGTGCAAAATTTGCACATTGCTTTTTTCTTCCAGTTCGCCTTCGTTAAAAATGTTGTTTATGTGTTTGGTTATTACCGAACGTTCTTTTTGAAAAAGCTCACTTATTTGCGCCTGCGAAAGCCAAACCGTTTCTTCTTCCAACCTGACATCAATTTTAGTTTGTCCGTCTTCGGTTTGATAAAGTAGTATTTCTGAGTTAGTCATTATATATCTTTTTGTACCAATCTTATTATTGGGTTAGTTCAAATTATTGTTTTTTATTTTAAGCATTGATAAATCCAGAAAACTTGAAAAACTATCAAATAGTTCTTGATAATCAATTTCTATTTTGTAATCAGATACAATTTTGGGTAGATTACCAAGGAAATAGTACAAGCTACAAAATGAATTAATACTTTTAACCTTACCTAAAATTGCATTATATAAAATCTGTTTAATGTTATTTTGAATATCTTTTTTATCAAATAATTTATATGTGTCCAAGTCGGAAAATACTATATAATATCCATTTGAAAAACCGGCAACTTCAAAAGATTTCAATTTCTGTTTTAAAATGAAATCGTAGTCTTTGTTAGATAATACTCCTTGATTATATCTTGAAATACTACTGCTATCATAGCTTACATTATTATCAGGAATCGTTTCTACAAGGTCAATATTTTCCTTTTTTAATTCTTCTAATCTGGGGTGGGTATTTAATATTCTTAATTTATATCTTGTCAAATTCAATACGTATTTTAGTTCCTCTTTTCGATTAGAGTTAATTACATGAAAGTATTTTTTGAAAGTGTAGTAAAGCGGCTTTGCATCTCCAAAATCTGAATCGTCTTTCCATTTCTCAATAATCTGGGAAATTGAATTTGGCGGGACCAGCAACCGGTCTTCGGCAAAAAAGATAAATAAAAAACGGTCGAGCAGTTTTTGCGTTTTTTTGAACAGTAAAAGTTTATCGGTTTCGGGATTATTTTTTACGAGGTTGTTGAAAATCGCTTCACGGAATTTTGAATAATCAGCGTAAAGTTTTTTGGTAATATTTTCTTCCTGTAAAACCGATGATTCCTTAATTTTTAAAGGTAAATCGCTTAACAAATTGTCTTTTGCCAAACACAACCAAAGCAACGAAAATTGTTCTTTTGAAAGATTGAACAAATCAAAATCAACATGGTCAACCGCATTTTGAATGTAAAACCGAAGTTTCTCAAAATTCGAGGTAATTACATATTTACATTTCGGGTGGTGATTTTTATATCCGAATGCCTGAGTTTCAATTTTATCTAAATCAGTGGTGTCCGTCCCTTTTAATTCAATCACCGCAGTTGCATCTTCACCTTTCAAAATTGCACCGTCGGCTTTTTTGCTGTTTGTTATGTTTTTTAATTCGGTAGTTAAGTTGAAATTAGGATGCGGATTTAAGGTATATCCCAAAATCGAAACAAATAATTCTCGTAAAAATCCTTCCTGAAATTGCTCTTCTTTTGAATTTCGTATATTTTCCTGAATTTCAGAATCACTAAAATATTTTTGAAAATCGGCGTATTTTTTGTCGATTAAAGTTGAGTCAAGGTCGTTTAAATATTTCTTTTCTACCGATTTTTGGAATAAGCTCATATTTTGGTTTTCTCAGAGTTTTTTAATTTAACCTAAATTAATATAATTCTTCCAAATTCTAGCCAATTCCCAGTCAAAATATCACACTAAAACAAAAGTCTAAAAGAATCAAAAACGAAATTATCCGGAATGTTCATTATTTGATTTAGGGTTCAGATGATAATCAGTTTAAAATTAGCCCGGATCGGAAATTAATTTTTGTTAAGTAAATGATGATGCCGCATCAGATATATCAGATTGAAACTCACACTATGAATAGTTAAAATTTGCAAAAAAGAATTAGAGACAGAGCTACGAGAAAATTCTTCTTCATTTCCACTTCTTTAGTTTTAGTATTTATTCAATAATGAGGCACTGTTGCAGAGTAAGGGGGGGGGATATTAATCTGTTTGGAATGGGAATTCCTCCCAGCAACAAGCAACAAGCAACCGATCCGCCAGCTGGCGGATCAGTTCGACTAAATAATTTTGCTTCTCAAAATTAAAGT
>JABMPI010000581.1 GCA_013203755.1 Bacteroidota bacterium | reverse complement strand
TTTTAAAAGATGCCAATATTAAAAATTCAACTTTGGAAATTGTTGGTTCATCTGAGGTATTACGAAAAAGTGTTGATTATCTTCGGGCGTGTGGAATATAAAATCTTGTTTTAGTATGAAGAAGACATTATTTGGCTTATTACTTTTTATTTTTTTTGTTACATCAAGCTGTAATTATCAGGATAAAATTAGGGTATTAATCTTAAGTGGAAGCAATAACCACGACTGGTCTGCTACCACACCATTTTTAGAAAATATGTATTCTGAAACTGGATTATTTTCCGTGGAAATTACTGAAAAACCGGATATATTAAAATCAGATGATCTTGAAAAATACGATGTAATTGTTAGTAACTGGAACTCGTGGCCGGAAAATGATTTGCGATGGAATAGGGAATTGGAAAAAGCAATTCTACAATTCATAAACAAAGGTGGTGGATTTGTATTTTTTCATGCATCAACATCAGCATTTTACAAGTGGACGGAATTTAGAGAAATAACATGCGCTTCGTGGGAAGAAAACACTGGGCATGGAAAAAGGGATACAGTTGAAGTATTTATTGAAAATCAAGACCATCCAGTTACAAAAGGGATGAAGGACTTTAAACTTTTTGATGAACTGTGGATAAATGCCAGAACAAATGAAAACTTATTGGTTTTGGGAAGTGCAACCGATAAAACTCAAAAAATAGAAGGAAATAGTAACCAATCTGCTATTTTTGTAAATGAAGTAGGGAAGGGGCATATTTTTCATACTATTTTAGGTCACGATGTTGAGGCAATGAAAAGCAATGGATTCAAACAATTAATGTTGCGTGGAACAGAATGGGCAGCCACAGGAAAAGTTTCGATCAAATAAAAAAACTAAACGAATAATAATGAAAAAATTAACCAGAAGAAATTTTATAGGAACTGCAACAGCAGGAGTTGCAGGAACAATCTTGGTCCCCACTATTTTACCATCGTGTGCAACCGGAAATAGCGTAAGCGATAGGATTACAATTGCTCACATTGGAGTAGGTTCCCAGGGACAAGGTGAATTAAAAAACTATTTCGTTGAACTGGAAACTTCGTACCAGGTAGCAACCTGCGACCCATTTCAACAACGACGCAATGCCTCAGCTCATTACATAAATGAAGCTTACAAAGAGAGAGGATTAAATGCCCCCAAATGTAAATCGTACCGTCATTTTGACGAAATTCTGGAGCGCGATGATATTGATGCTGTACATATTACCACACCCGACCATTGGCATGTTCCTCTGGCTATTCAAGCGGCTCGTGCCGGAAAACATATTATGTTGGCAAAACCACTTGGATTAAGTTATCCAAATTTTAAAATATTAGAGCAGGAGTTGAAGGCAAATGATGTTCGTTTTCATTACGGTACACAGCAACGTGCATCCCGGCACATGCAGTTGGGTATTGAAATGATTAAGGATGGTACGATTGGAGAAATTGAAAAGGTAGAAGTCTGGGCACCTGGATTTAATGCGGTTGAATCTCCGGTTTGCAACGAAGTTCCTGTACCAACAGATTTTGATTTTGATTTATGGACAGGCCCTGCTCCGTTAAATTCATATTGCCCCGATCGGGTTACCAATAACAGTTCATGGTTTCAATATGATTATAGTATCGGATTTCTTGGAGGATGGGGAGCCCATCCGCTTGACGTTATGATTTGGGGGCTAAAAGATAAAATGAATGGAAAATATACCTGCGAAGGTGTAGGTGAATTTTGGAAACCCGGAGGAATGTACAACAATATTCGTGGCTGGGATTTAAATTGTGAATACGATTCGGGAATTAAACTGCATTTTTACAGTACAGATGTAGCAGAAAAAAAAGATTTATTGCATTACCGAAATGTAAAAGAGGGCAATGGAACTACTTTTTATGGAACCAAAGGCTGGATTTCATTAAGCCGTTCTTCTGTACAATCCAACATACCAGAGATCGATAAAAAACTGAATGATTTTCTTAGAAAGGACGAAAACTTTGGGCAAATGTTTGTCGATGTTATTAGGGGAAATATTGCAGAAACAAATCCACTAGATGAAGCTATACTTTCTGATTGTGTTAGCCACATGGGAGATATTGCAATTCGCACCGGAAGGAAAATTACCTGGGATCCAATAATTGGTGAAGTTGTTGGTGATGCAGAGGCGAATAAATGGTTTGTTCGGGAAATGCGGGAACCTTATAAAATTTAACAGCAATATGAGGCTGTCCAAAATGAATCTTATTGGATTAAATAACTTTTTTTGGACAGCCTCTTGCTTTTTGATTTGAATATATATACGATTTCTACTTTTCCGGTGGCAATAAACTTAATTGTGAAGATGGAATCTCAATTGTAAAAATATTGTTGATTTGAGTTAGGCGAAGTATAAATTTATTTTTACCACGGGCTTCAACTAATTCTCCCTGCAATCCAATCATTGACCCTTCAATAATTTCAACTTTTTTGCCCGGCTCAAAATTTTCTTGCGAAACAGTAACTTCAAACTCGTTCTGTTTTAACATTTGTTTAAGGGAATCAATTTGGTTTTCGGGAATTACTGCGGCTTTTCCTTCAAAAGTAACGTAACAAACTACATTATTGGTTTGGAGAACAATATCGTATTCAGCTCTTGAAATATACACAAAACAGTAGCCTGACATTAATGGGGTTTCCACCCATTTTTTACGGTCTTTCCATTGGCGAAGTTTTTTTTGCAGAGGAAGAAAACATTCAACGTTTCTGGCAGTTAGTTCTAGTAATACTTTTTTTTCTGCTCGTGAGCGGATATAAACAACGTACCAATATTTTTGCAATTTGTTATTGTATGAAGTCATTGTAAGTAACAGGGTTTTGTATTTTTATATTATATGCGGGTAAATGTAATAATTTCATCTTTATTTTATAACATTAAATTGTTTGGAAATTTATAATTTCACCACACATTTTTAGAGTATGAGGGGCATAATTTTAAAACTTATTAAGAGATTCTTTTTATTTGCGATTGTGGCAATAAATCAATCTTGTATTTTAGATGAATTTAAAATCGATGAAATTCAAATGAAAGAAAGTTGGGGAATGGATGTTGTATCTCCACTTTTTAAAGGGAATATTGAATTTAAAGATTTAATAAATGATGATAGTAAAATAAATATTATA
>JABMPI010000580.1 GCA_013203755.1 Bacteroidota bacterium | reverse complement strand
TTAATGGACAATATAAAAGATCTTCCTGAATTCAAGAAAATACTAATTAATATGGAGGACAAATTCTGGGATAATCATAAAAAACAATAGGGATTCGCTGAAGGTCAAAGGATTGTTGTAAGGTTTGTTGAACCAGCCTTGCTTTATTTTATTTTATATGCCAACAACGTATTTCCATGCCTAACATACATAATTCCATTGGCGACAACAGGGTGAGAAAAATGATGGCCTGTTCCTTGTTTGATTTTGAATGTACTAGTAATTTCAAATTTATTTTGCTTGTAATAGATTAAGTTTACCTCACCGTTCATTCCGTAGCAAATAAATTTATTGTCGGCATAAATAAGGCTGCCGTTTGCAACTTTTACAGAATCTGCAACGCTGCCGTTATCCAAATCCAAAATTTTCAACCAATTTCCTTTAATGGAAGTAAAAAGCTTATTTTCAATTTTTACGTATCCTCCAAAATTATTTCTAATTTTTTTATTACTCCACACCTCTTTTATAATTTCTCCGTTTTGCGACAATTCCAGTTTTATTGCACCACTACCTTTTTCATCGTCACCAATAAAATAGATATAGCCATCGGCATAAAGCGGCGAATTTACATGGTCTCCATCCCATTGAACTCCTTTTA
Source organism: Bacteroidota bacterium (assembly GCA_013203755.1). GTDB lineage: Bacteria > Bacteroidota > Bacteroidia > Bacteroidales > Prolixibacteraceae > Draconibacterium. The sequence goes on along the minus strand of JABMPI010000580.1, from coordinate 1,695 downwards.
GATTGTACGAACCAAGAGCTTCACCATTGCTACAATCAATGGCATAAAGTTTATGTTTTGAATGAGTAATTAATATTTTGCGGGTTGGCAGATCCACAAGGATGGGCGAACAATACGAAAAAGTATCTTTCAATGCTTCCGACGCCCACATAGTTTTTCCTGTAAACCGGTCGAGTGCTGCCATATTTGTTTCTGCTCCACTGGGGAAACAATACACATTTTTATCATCAACGGTTACCGATTCAGAATATCCGAATTCAGAATAATTGCCTCCTAAATCTTTAACTATGTCGACCGCCCATTTTTCGGCGCCTGTTGATGTTTCGAAACAAGCAATTCTACCCATGCCCGTAGTGGCATATATCAGGTTGTTTACAACCGTTGGTGTTGATCTTGCCCCAGGATAGCTACTTGAAAATCCTTCCCCCATAAATTCTTTACCGTTTGGCGATTTCCAAAGTAAATTTCCTTTGGTGTCGAATGCAAATATAAAGCTCAAACTATCCTGCTCACCGTTAATAAAAATTTTTTCTTTTAATACCGCCGGTGCGGCATATCCTTTCCCAATTCCTTCATATTTCCAAAGTAATTCAGGGCCATTTTCGGGCCATTCATTTAAAAGGTTGGTTTCGTTGTAAATGCCACTTCGGTTTGGCCCACGCCACTGAGAAATATCTTGCTTAACATTTGGAGCACAACTTTGAGCCAGGGCAAAAATTACAATTATAATAAGCGACTTTTCTATGGAAGGAAATTTGATTTTAAACATTGTGGATTCAATTCGGTTAGGATTCAATTTGTTATTCGGTTTAATCCTTTAAAAGTACAACTATTTGTGTTTATTTTTTCTTAACCGTTACACTTTTACATCGAAATAACAACTTTTCCTAATGTGCGTCTTTCTCCAAAATACTGGAAAGCATGGGGAACCTCACTTAATGGATAGCACCTATCTATAGCAGATTTTACTTTTCCTGTTTCAAAAAGCTCTTTTATAAATTCTAAATCCTTGTTTGGTTTATGTGCCTGGATAAATATTTTCTTATTACTGGTCAATGAAATCCATGGTTTTAGCAACAAAGCCTGGAAGATTCGCTTCATGGAACCTCCAACCATTATATAAATTCCGGAGGGTTTTAAAGCACGTTTACAATCAAAAACGGAACGATAAACAGCACCGTCATGAATGAGATCGTAACGCTGCCCATTTTTGGTAAAATCTTCTTTTGTATAATCAATAACATGATCTGCACCAATGGAGCGCATAAAATCCAATTTTATCGTACTATCAACGCCTGTCACTTCAGCTCCGAACAGTTTGGCAAGTTGCACTGCAAACGAACCTGCACCACCACCTGCACCATTAATCAAAACCTTTTGTCCTGGCAGAATTTGTGCATAATTCCGAAGGCCCACCAGAGCCAGGATTGCTGCCTGAGGTATTGCGGCTGCTTCCTCAAATGTTATACCGGACGGTTTTAATGTTAATGCATTTTTATTGGCACAAACATATTCTGCGAAACCGCCAAAGCCAAACTCACACAGGTCTCCAAACACTTCGTCGCCGGGGTGAAACTGCTTTACATTTTTGCCAACTGCTTCAACCTTTCCGGCTACGTCACAACCTAATATTTGTACCCTCGGTTTTAGAAGACCAAATAGCAGACGATTCACAAACGGCTTACCTCTCAGGAG
>JABMPI010000579.1 GCA_013203755.1 Bacteroidota bacterium | reverse complement strand
GACTTAAATTTTGAAAATGAGTAGAAAATTAACAGCAATCGACTTATTCTCTGGATGTGGTGGATTTTCTTATGGATTTCAACAAGCAGGATTCCATGTGCTTTTAGGTGTGGACAACAGCGACATAGCATTAAAAACATTTGCAAAAAATCATGATAATTCTAAAACACTAAATCTTGATCTGCACAAAGATGAAGCAATTGATGAAATTGTAAAATCTACAGAAGGAAAAAAGATTGATGTTATAATTGGAGGACCTCCTTGTCAAGGCTTTTCTCTAACGGGAAAAAGAAATGAAAATGATGAAAGAAACACCCTTTTTAATGCAATGTTTAGACTTGCAAAAAAAGTAAATCCGAAAGCAATTATTATTGAAAATGTTCCAGGTCTTTTAAAATTATATAACGGGAAAGCAAAAGATGAGATCATAAAACTTTGTGAAGAATATGGCTACACTTGTAATCCACAATTATTATTCGCTCCTGATTATGGTGTTCCTCAAATTAGAAAAAGAGTCTTTTTTGTAGCACTTAGAAATGAATTAGGAACCTTTGAATTTCCAGATAAAATTTTTGATAAGGATAATTACATTGGTTGTAAAGCTGCAATTGATGATTTACCCGATTTAGAATTTGACTTAGGAGGAGAAGAATTAAAATACGATAAGAAGCCTTTAAGTGATTATCAAAAAATGATGCGAAATGGAAATAAAGTCATTTATAATCATGTCGGCACAAAACATACAGAACATGTGATAGATGTTATATCACATGTTCCAGAAGGTGGAAATCATAAAGATTTACCTCCAGGAGTTGGTGATTCTAGAAAATTCAATGAAGCATGGACAAGATACCATAGCGAAAGACCATCAAAAACTATTGACACTGGACACCGAAACCACTTTCACTACAAATGGAATAGAGTACCAACCGTAAGAGAAAATGCACGACTACAATCCTTTCCAGATGATTTTGTCTTTCTTGGAAATAAAACAGAACAAAATAGACAAGTAGGAAATGCTGTACCTCCTTTATTAGGGAAAGTTTTAGCAGAACAACTTATTAAATATTTGAAAGATGAAGATTAATGTAATTGACTTATTCGCAGGTTGTGGTGGATTAACAGATGGATTCCTTCAAACGGGAAAGTACAATACCTTAGCAGCAGTTGATTGGGAATTTCCAACGGTTCAAACTCTTAAAAAAAGATTGAATACAAAATGGAATTATGATTTAGACCGTAATAATATATTACATTTTGACATCCAAAGAACAGATGAATTAATTAATGGATATGAAGATTCAAATTTTGGCAAAAGTGAAGGTCTTGATAATATCGTTGGAAATAAAAATGTTGATTTAATTGTTGGAGGTCCACCATGCCAAGCATACTCAATGGCAGGAAGAGTTCGAGACCAAAATGGAATGCAAGACGATTATCGTAACTTCTTGTTTGAAAGCTATGTGAAAATGGTAAGTCATTTTCAGCCAAAAGCATTTGTTTTTGAAAATGTAGAAGGAATCCTTTCTGCGAAACCAGGTGGAATTTCAATCGTAAATAGAGTTAAACAAGCTTTTGAAGAAATCGGCTATGAAATAACTGAAGACTTAAGAGCAAATGCTTTGTTCGATACCTCATTCTATAATGTTCCTCAAAAAAGAAAAAGAGTTATCATTTTTGGAGTTCAAAAAAGTGAAAATAGTAAAAAACAAATTGGTGAATTTTACTCATTAATGAAAGTAAAGGCAAGTAACAAACCTTTGAATGCTAAAATTGCATTTGAAAACTTACCGAAAATTTTCCCTTTAAAATTAAATTTAAAGCATTCCCACTCTGTTATATTAAATGGGGTTCCACTACCAAAAAATCACGAACCAAGAAAACATAGTGAAAGAGATATAGATATTTTTAAAATGCTTACCGAAGATATATTAAGTGGTGCTGAAAAATATATTTCAAGCAAAGCACTTATTCAATTGTATAAAGAAAAAACAGGTAAGGATTCAAAATTTCATAAATACAACGTAATTCGTGAAGACAAACCAAGTAACACCATTCCTGCACATTTATACAAAGATGGTTTAAGACATATTCACCCAGACCCAAAACAAGCTAGAACAATCACGGTGCGTGAAGCAGCTAGAATACAAACTTTTGATGATGATTATGAGTTTTTAGGTTCTAGAGGAGACCAATATAAAATGATTGGAAATGCTGTGCCACCAAATTTTTCAAAAATTATCGCAGAAACTGTTGCCGAAATATTCTCAAATAAATTTATCACTGAAAAAGAATTAGAATATGTATTACGTTAAAAAAATTGGGTTTCAAGAAGCTGGTAGTCCAGATGAAAACGGGAAACTTCAAAGAGGTAGATATATTCTAGTTTCTAAAAAAAGTGAGGACTTCTTTCCTCCCCTAAGCGAAACCGAGTATAATGATACAATCATTTTACCTGTTGTTCCTCCAAATTCAAATCAGAAAGTATATTGTTCATTTGTCTTTCACAATGACAAGTATCATGGAAGTACAGCAAAAAGTCCTCGTAATGAATATCGACTTTATATAAATTCAGACCTAGACCCAACTCGAGCTTATTTCAAACCTGATGATATTATAGTTTTTAACAAGATTGAAACTGAGGATAATGTGTCAATTTATCAAACAATTTCATTTCGACCAGAAGAAGATAATTATAATATTCTCGATGACTTAATTGCCAACTCAGAACTTTATGGTGGTCACGCACTAATAGAAGGAAGACTATCATTTATTGACGAATTAGCATTAAACATTGATGGTTTAGAAACCGTTGTTCCTGAAGAAGTTAAAAATGTTGTTAAAAAGAAACAAGAGGAATACTCGAGAAGTTCTTCGGAAGAAATTGAGGACACCAAAGGAGCGAATTTATTCAATTCAGTAAGTTTTCGAGATTTCGTTTTACTAGGATATCAGAATAAATGTGCAATTACAAGTGAAGCTATTTATTATGACAAATTGATCAACTTAGAAGCCGCTCATATTAAACCTAAATCACATTCAGGCTCTTTTCTTCCTTGTAATGGAATTGCAATGTCCAGAGATATACATTGGGCCTTTGACAGAGGTATGTTTACTATAAATGATGATTACACTATAACAGTTCACGAAGATGTAAAAAACACCTTGTTAAGCAAGTATGATAATCAGAAAATAAATGTTCCTATTGAGGATTTTTTCAAACCCGAAAAGAACTTCTTAAAATATCACAAGGAAAAAGTATTCGGTTTATTTAAACATTCTGGAGTATTGAGAGCTCCACAATAAAGTCATACACATTGCCAAGTCGCTCAAAAAATCTACCGCATGAGCCAAAACTTGTCAATAAGTATGTCTTTGCCAACGCCTTGCAGACTGAAAGAAAATAACGAAATGGTAACAATGGCTAAAAAAACATAGGGGCTTTGGTGGTAAATTGAAAGTTTTGGGCTTCGATTAAAGTCCGCCAATCCAAAATTTTGATAATGAAAAAAGAATTAAATTATAAAATATTTGGCTTGGCTAAGTAGTAAACCGACAGGGCAGTGTTTCAAACTCCCCTACGTTTCTTAGCCGGGTCGTTGTGTTTCATGCAAAAAAAAGCCAGCCGCACATTTTAGCACATTTGGTTTTTGCCAACGCTCTTTGCCATACCTAAAAAACCAAAAGAGCTAAAATCTCCCCACGCTCGGAGCACATTAATAATTCGAACTATTTATATATTGAAAAACGAGATAGTTGAAAATTAAATATTATCTTGGCTGGATAAAATTTAGACGGAAATGAACCGAATAAAGGAAGTGCTTGAACAGAAAGGAATTAAGCAGACTTGGTTAGCTGAAAAACTTGGTAAAAGTTACAATATGGTGAATGGTTACGTTCAAAATCGCCAACAACCAAGACTGGAAATTCTATTTGAAATTGCCAAAATCCTTGATGTTGAGGTAAAAGACTTGATTAAAGAAAATAAATGAAAACAGACAAAATAAAATTATCCAAATTAGAAGGCTTCTTAATGAAAGCAGCCGATATATTAAGAGGTAAAATGGATGCCTCAGAATATAAAGAGTTCATTTTTGGTATGCTGTTCCTTAAAAGAATGTCTGATGTATTCGACCAAAAAAGAGAGTATTTTAAAAAGAACGATTACAAGCATTTAGATACAAACACTTTAAATGAGATTCTCGAAGATAAATTAACCTATGGTGATACGTTCTTTGTGCCACAAAGAGCCAGATGGAATGGAGGTTTCATTGATGAAAATGGAGTACAACAACCACCTATAAAACACATTCAAAATAACATTGGTCAAATGCTTAACAAAGCATTAGATGCGATTGAAGAATCAAATCCTGATACGCTTTCAGGGATTTTCAAAGGTCGTATCAACTTTAATAAAGAAGTAGATGGTAAGCAGATTGTAAAAAATGCAGACCTAAAGAAAATGATTGACCACTTCAATGAGTTCCCAAAACTGATTAATGAAAATTTTGAGTTCCCTGATTTATTAGGTGCAGCTTATGAATATCTACTTAAACACTTCGCAGATGAAAGCGGTAAAAAAGGAGGTCAATTCTATACACCTAATCAAGTTGTTCGTTTGTTGGTACAATTGATGAAACCCGAAGCGGGTATGTCTATATATGATCCTACTGTTGGGTCAGGTGGTATGTTGATTCAGGCACACCAATATATTGAAGAACAAGGGCAAAATGCAGATGACTTAGAATTATTCGGACAAGAAAGCGACCCTACAGTTGTTGCAATTTGTAAAATGAACATCATTCTGCATAACATTACTAAATATAATATTGAGTATGGCGACACTATTGCTGAACCTTTAAATGAGAAAGACGGACAGATTATCCAGTTTGATAGGGTAATTGCTAATCCGCCTTTTTCACAAAACTACAACAAGGCTACAATGCAATATGCATCTCGTTTTAGCTACGGTTTTGCTCCCGAAGATGGTAAAAAAGCAGATTTAATGTTTGTACAACATATGCTTGCCAGTTGCAAAAAAACAGGTAAAGTAGTAGTTGTTATGCCTCACGGTGTACTATTTAGAGGTGGTAAAGAAAAGGAGATTCGGGAGAATATGCTCAAAGCAGATGTTTTAGAAGGCATTATCAGTTTGCCTCCTCAACTTTTTTACGGTACAGGTATTCCTGCCTGTATTATGGTTTTTAATAAGAATAAACCTGATACGCTAAAAAACAAAGTATTTATTGTAAATGCAGATAAAGATTATGCAGAAGGTAAAAAGCAAAACACACTTAGACCCGAAGATGTAGAGAAGATTGATTATGTTTTTACCAATAAAATTAAAGAAACCAGCTACTCTAAATTGGTTGATATTTTAAAACAACCTGATGGTAAAATAAGCATTGAAGAAAATGATTGGACGTTAAACATCCGTAGGTATGTAGACAACACGCCACTACCTGAACCCGAAGATGTAAAAGCTCATTTAATTGGTGGTGTTCCTACCATTGAAATTGAAAAAGTACAACATTCTTTAGCTCCTAAATTTGAATTTGACGGCTATCAACTATTTCAAGATAAAAACGACATCTATAAAGATTTTAATCTGGATATAAAGGCGGGTATAAAAACAACCGTTGAAGATGATAACAAGGTCATTGAAACGCTTACCGAATTAGGGATTCACTTAGCAGATTGGTGGCAATTGGCCAAAGAAGATTTTTCTACGCTTGCACCAAATGGCAATGGCTCAAGAGCCAATTTGCCAGCAGTACGAGCGGAGCTGTTAAATACTATCAAAGAAAAGTTTGTGCCTGTTGGAGTATTGGATAAGTTTCAAGTAGCAGGCGTGTTTGTAAACTGGTGGGATAACATTAAGTACGACCTAAAAACCATTATGCAAAATGGTTGGGATGCAGGGCTTATTCCTGATGAATACCTTATTGAAGAATTTTTCAGAACAGAAAAAGCTGAAATTGAACAAATAGAAATTGAACAAGCCGACTTTGAATTGCAGTTGGAAGAAGCTGTTGAAGAAGCCTTGAATTTAGTAGAGTTTGAACCAGACGAAGAAGAAGGCGAAGTAAAACAAACACCTGCATTAGCCAAAAGCCAGTTAAAATCTCAAATTGATTATTTTCTTACCGAGAAAAACAAACCTGAGGAAGCCAAACCTTTCCAAGAACAAGACACCAAAATCAAAGACCTTGAAAAATCCATAAAAGACTGTAAAGCATTACACAAGGAAAAACAGACTGAACTGGAATTAAAAATTGAGTTAAAACGCTATGGCAGTGAAGAAGTAAAAGCAGAAAGCAATGCCCTTTTATTGGCTACTAAAAAGGAAATTGACAAAATGGATGCAGATATTGAAAGTTTAATTGCTGCCTTCAAAACCGATTTAAAAGACCATTCCGATTATGCCAAAATAAAAACTTCTACCAAAGCATTAGAGAAAGAACTAAAAGCAGCTAAAAATGATGAAGCCAAACTAAACTTAGTATTGGAAGCTCAAAAACAGTTCAAAGAAATTACCAAAGCATACAATGCACGTATAAAAGACAGTGGTATTTTAGAAGCTAAATTGCAAAGTTTAGATGCTCTTTTAGAGGAAATTGGAGGAATGATTACCACAGAAGAAAGCCAAAAACTAATTCTGAAAAAGCATTTTGATATTATCAACGACCAATTACAACGCTACCTAAATGCTGAAAAAAGAGCATTGGTAAATGCCTTTGAAAACCTATTTGATAAATACTACACCTCTGCACAAGCTGTTGAGCAAAAAAGAGAAAGCACTATGGCAGAACTCAACGATTTTCTAATCCAATTAAAATATCTTAACTAATGGAAGAAAATCAAACACATATTCCTGAGGGGTGGTTTGCAGATGATTTAGGCAACTTGATTAAAGAAAAAAGAAAGTCATCTTTAAAGGTTTCTGATGCTGCCAATTATGGTGAATTTCCGTTTTTTACAAGTGGAGAAGCGATATTAAAGCATACCAACAAACAACTTGATGGTAATAATATCTTTTTAGCAACAGGTGGTGTAGCTAATATCAAATACTACGAAGGAGATGCAGCTTATTCAACAGATACTTATGCAATAACAACAAAAGAAGAAGTTGATACAGAATATTTATATTTTGATTTACTCAACATATTGTATTACATCAATGCAAATTATTTTCAAGGTAGCGGATTAAAACATCTTCAAAAGAAAGATTTGAAAAAGCATCAAATTCTTTTACCTAAATCCAAAACCGAACAAACCCAAATAGCCACCATCCTCTCCAAAGTAGATGAAGCCATTACCCAAACCGAGCAACTTATAGCCAAATACACTCACATCAAAACGGGCTTAATGCAAGATTTCTTGACGAAGGGTATAGACGAAAATGGCAATATACGTAGTGAAGAAACCCACGAATTTAAAGACAGTCCTTTGGGTAGGATTCCAACGGAATGGGAATGCTTGACAATTGGGGATGTTGCTGAAAGGCTTAGAAGCGGTGTTACACCAAAAGGAGGCAGTGATGTTTATCAAAAGGAAGGTATAATGCTTATAAGAAGCCAAAATGTATATTCATACGGCTTCAAACTCAATGATATTGCTTATATCAGTGAAGAAATAAATTCAAGGATGTTAGGAAGTCAATTAGAAACATTTGATGTGCTTTTAAATATAACAGGGGCTTCAATTGGTAGGTCAACATTTGTGCCAGTTAATCATCCATTAAGCAATGTAAATCAGCACGTATGTAGCATCAGAATTAAAAATACTTCATTAGATAAAGCAGTTTTTCTTTCATCTTTTCTTAATTCTATTTACGGTCAAAATCAAATACAACAAAACAATGCAGGAAGTAACAGAGAGGGGATAAACTATAATCAAATCAGAGCTATAAATATTCCTTGGTTTTCAAACATTAATGAGTTTTCGAGCTTTAAGAAAATTGTTTCAAAAGCAACCGAGAAAATAGACGATTTAGAAATTACTCTCTCAAAATTAAAATCCCTGAAAACAGGCTTAATGCAAGATTTATTAAGCGGAAAAGTAAGAGTAAACCACCTCATTAAAGAAACAGCAAACGTATGATACTAAGTAATGACAATAAATACAGAGGTAACTTAGGTTCTACCTTAAAACTGGATGAATACAGCCACGTAGAAAAGCCATTTTTAGAACAATTAGCTGGCTTAGGTTGGGATGTTTTAGAATTACAAATGCAACAACAACCAGGACAAAGTTTTAGGTCTTCTTTTTCAGAGGTAGTTTTAAAGCCCAAACTAAGAGAAGCATTAGTTAAAATCAATCCTTTCCTTACAGATGCTCAGGTAAATGAATTAGAACGTAAAATAACTACATTTCAAAAAAGCAGCCTGTTAGAAAATAATCAACAAGTATTGCATTACTTGTTAGAGAATACCACAGTTTCCAAAAACGAACAAACAGGCGAGTTAAGCCCAACAGTACGTTTTATTGATTTTGAAAATTTAGAGAACAATAGCTTTACAGCTATTTCTCAATTTAAGGTAGTGGTAACAGGTACAGACCATCATATCATTCCTGATATGGTTTTGTTTGTAAATGGTTTGCCTTTGGTGGTAATTGAAGCCAAATCATCCAAAGTAAAAGAACCTATCCCTGAAGCCATAGACCAATTGATGCGGTATTCAGAACAAAGAGGTGATACAGGAGAAGGTAACAAAGAACTATTCTTTTACAATCAGATTTTAGTGACTACCTGTCGCACAGAAGCTAAGTTTGGCACAATCACCACACAAATAGAAAAACACTTTTACAGATGGACTGATCCATACCCCAAGACTTTAAACGACTTAGTTCACGGTAAATCATCACCCAACGACCAGCAACGTTTGGTTGCAGGTATGTTAGACCCTCGCAACTTATTAGATATAGTAAGAGTATTTACAGTTTTTGCAACAAATGACAAAGGTCAAAAGATAAAAATAGTTGGTCGTTATCAACAATTTAGAGCGACTAAAATAGCAACTCAAAGATTAATTGAAGGTAAAAACCCAATAGAAAGAGGCGGTATTATTTGGCATACACAAGGGTCGGGTAAATCTCTTACTATGATGTTTATGGTTAGAGAAATGAAACTAAGACCAGAGCTAATGTCTTGGAAAATTATTTTTGTAACCGATAGAACCCAATTAGAAGAACAATTATCTGAAACAGGGCAAAGTATTGGTTTTACCATTAAATCAGCCAATTACATCAATCCTAAAAGTCCTGCCAATGGTCAAAGTTTAAAGGAGTTATTAAGCAATGATAATTCTGATTTGGTAATGGCTATGATTCATAAATTCCAAGAGAATGGAGATTTAACAGGTTTAGAAATCTTTCCTGAACTAAATAAAAGTAGCAACATCTTGGTAATGACAGATGAGGCTCACAGGTCTCAATACTCACTTTTAGCAGCCAATTTAGACCGTGCAATGCCAAACGCTACTTCTATTGGTTTTACTGGTACACCTACAAGCAAAACAGAAAAAAAATACAAAGACTACATTGATAAATACACTATGCGTCAGGCAATAGATGATGGTGTTACTTTAGAGATAGTTTATGAAGGCTTTACCCATAATGCAGAGGTAGAAGATAAAAAAGGAATGGATGATAAATTTGCTGATGTATTTAGTGATTATCAACTTACCGAACGTTTGCAGATATTAGGATATGGTTCTCGTGATGCATATTTAGATAACATAAATACCATTAAGGAGAAAGCCAAAAGTATGGTTAATCATTATGTAGAGCACATTTTCTCAGGTGGTTTTAAGGCTCAAATTGTTGCCAATTCTCGTATTGCAGCAGTGCGTTATAAAGCAGCTATTGATGAAGCCATTAAAAATAAAATTGCTGAATTATTAGTAGATAATCCTATGTTAGTCAGCCTTGAAGTGTTACAAACATTAGAAACAGCAGTAGTAATATCTGGAAGCCATAATGATGCGTTAGAAATTAAAGCATACACCAATAGCGATTATCACAAAAAAAGTATTAAGCGTTTTAAATTACCATTTGGTAAAACAGATGAAGAAGACAAAAACGTAAACGGTAATATAGGTATTGTAATAGTAAACAATATGCTTCTAACTGGTTTTGATGCACCTATTGAGCAAGTAATGTACTTAGATAGAGTTGTTGTAGCTCATAACCTTTTACAAACTATTGCAAGAGTAAACCGTGTAGGACCAGAAGGCAAAGACAAAGGTTTTGTTGTGGATTATGTAGGAGTTGGCCATCATTTAAAACGAGCATTAGACACCTATACAGAAAAAGAGTTGCAGGAAATTATAGATTGTATTACTGATGATGATGCAGAACTCAACGAATTAATTAAAGCACATAAGGATATATGGAACTTCTTAAAGGTTTATGGCTTAGAAGATTTATCAGATTCAGACGCCTTTTTTGATGTGTTTTATGATGAAGATATTAGGTTTGAATACATTAAGCTCTACAATACACTTACAAGCTGTTTTAACAACGTTTTACCTCGTAAGGAAGCCTTAGAGTTTTTCAATGACTGGAAAGCATTTACAG
>JABMPI010000578.1 GCA_013203755.1 Bacteroidota bacterium | reverse complement strand
GGTAATTGTTGTTTTGCCAGTTTAACCAAATACCAACCGATTGCCGTAACAGCCAGAATTCGAAAAATACTTAAAAATATTTTTCCATATTCACCAGCAAATTCAAATCCAAATGCCATTCCATTGTTTTCAACAAAATGGAGAATAAACCAATCATTGAAAACAACAATTTCATCGCCAAGGGACATAGAAGTTTTAATCCAAACTTTCAGTATCTGGTCAGCAATTAAAATTGCAATAATAATAAGTAGCGATTTTAAACTTCGTGACATATCAATTTCATTAAAATAAAAATGCTCCCCGGAATTTTCAACAGGTGAATTTTCCGCAGAGCAATTTCAACTATTTTTATCTATTTACCTTTGATTATTTTTAGCTTCAATGCACAGCGTTGCATGTGGCACTGCCCGCAATCTTTCCTTAGAAATTAGCTTCCCGGTATCACGACAAATTCCGTATGTTTTATTCTCGATACGAACAAGAGCTGCTTGCAAATACTGAATAAACTTTAACTGACGCTGTGCCAACTTACCAGCTTCCTCTTTCGACAAAGTTGCAGCTCCTTCTTCCAAAACTTTAAATGTTGGTGAAGTGTCTGCTATATCATTTCCATCAGTTTGATTAATGGAACTACGATACATGTCATAGTCTGCCTGAGCCTTTTCAAGCTTCCCGTTGATTAATTCTTTGAATTCAATCAACTCTTCATCCGAGTATCTATTTTTTTCTCCCATAACATTAGGGTTTTTTAAGTTTTATACCTCTTTTTCAAGAAGGCTCTAAATTAATAAAAAATTGAAACGAATTTAAGCATGGTTGATAAATCGTTAGCCTTGTTTTTCTACAACTATTTTCGCGTTCACTTCTTTGTCAATTTCCACCTCTTTAGCTTCCGCATTTCTCAGTGTTTCCACGAGTTCCAGCGAATCGGCCAAGGTTTGTGTACAGATGTATTTTTTATGAAATTCGACTGCATTATTATACTCAACGTGCTTTTCGATGGTAAGATTAACGCGATCAGTCACCTCAAAGTTGCTTTCCTTACGTATATTTTGAATTTTATTGATGAATTCGCGTGCAATTCCTTCTTGTTTTAATTCCTCAGTTACATTAATATCTAAGGCCAAAGTCATTTGCCCCTCGGTTGCAATTGTCAAGCCGGGAATATCTTCAGTTTGAATTTCAACATCCTCTAAAGTAATTGTAATTATCTCTTCACCCACCGGAATTTCAAATTTTCCAGCCTTTTCAAATACCGAAATATCAGCATCGCCCAATTGATTTACAGCACCGGCAATCTGCTTCATCAGCTTTCCGTATTTTGGACCAAGAGCTTTAAAGTTAGCTTTAATTTTCTTTTTAATTACACCCGATGTATCAGTCAAAAATTCAACTTCTTTTACATTTACTTCGGCCAAAACAATACTGGCAACAGCCTCAAATTGCTCTTTAAAATGAGGATTTAAAACCGGTACAATTATTTTTGCAAGTGGCTGACGAACTTTCAGTTTTTCCTTTCTTCGTAATGCTAAAACCATTGAAGAAGCTTTTTGTGCAATCGCCATCCTCTCTTCCAAATCTTTGTCAATCAATTTTTCATCGAAAGCAGGAAAATCAATTAAATGAATACTTCTATCTTCCTCTTTTCCTGTAGCTTTATTCAGGTCTGCAAACAATAAATCGGCATAAAACGGTGCAATTGGCGCCATTAATTTAGCCACATTAACCAAACAAGTATATAAAGTTTGGTATGCATAAATTTTATCGGTTGAATATTCTCCCCCCCAATATCTTTTACGACTCAAGCGAACAAACCAATTGCTTAAATTCTCTGACACGAATTCCGAAATAGCACGACCTGCGCGTGTTGGCTCATAATTTTCGTAACTCTCTCCCACTTCTTTAATCAGTGAATTCAGCAAAGAAATTACCCATCGATCTATTTCAGATCGCCCTTCCATTGGAATTTCTTCTTCAGCGTAAGCAAATCCATCAACATTGGCATAAAGAGCAAAAAAATTGTAGGTATTATATAAAGTTCCAAAGAATTTACGTTTTACCTCTTCAACTCCCGAAATGTCAAATTTTAAATTGTCCCAGGGTTGAGAATTTGTAATCATGTACCAACGCAAGGGATCAGAACCATATTTGTCGATGGTAGAAAATGGATCAACTGCATTGCCCAATCGTTTCGACATTTTATTGCCTTTGCTATCCAAAACCAATCCGTTGGAAATAATATTTTTGAATGCTACAGATTCGCCAATCATTGTGGCAATGGCATGTAAGGTAAAGAACCAACCACGTGTTTGGTCAACACCTTCAGCAATAAAATCTGCCGGAAATACATCTCCGAAATCTTCACTCCATTCAAACGGAAAATGACGCTGTGCAAAAGGCATGGCACCAGAATCGAACCAAACATCAATTAAATCGGGCTCGCGAAACATTTTTTGCCCCGATGGAGAGACCAAAATAACTGTATCTACATATGGTTTGTGCAAATCTGCTTTGTCGTAATTTTCTTTGGCATTGTTACCAACTTCAAATCCTTCGTATGGATTCTCGGTCATAAAACCAACTTCCAAGGCTTTTTCAATTTCAGCCATTAACTCTTCGGTTGAACCAATACAAATTTCCTCAGAACTATCTTCCGTTCTCCAAATTGGCAGTGGCGTTCCCCAAAAACGTGAGCGACTCAAATTCCAGTCAACCAAATTCTCCAGCCAGTTTCCAAAACGCCCTGTTCCGGTGGATTGTGGTTTCCAGTTAATAGTTTTATTCAATTCAACCATTTTATCCTTAACCGCCGTAGTTTTAATAAACCACGAGTCTAAAGGATAGTACAAAATCGGTTTGTCAGTTCTCCAACAATGTGGGTAACTGTGTGTATGTTTTTCAATTTTAAAAGCTTTATTTTCAAGCTTCAACATTACTGAAATATCGACATCAGCCGTTGGATCTTTTTCAGTCAGAGTTTCGTCGTATTCATTTTTAACATATCTGCCGGCAAAGACTTTATAGTTTTCAATATTTACATATTCCGAAACAAATTCTTTCGACATATTTTCCACCAAAAAGAAGCGTCCTTGTTTATCTACTAAAGCTTGGTTTTTGCCTTCAATATCTTCCACAATTAATGGCGACACACCATTTTGTTTTGCAACACGATCATCGTCGGCACCAAAAGTTGGCGCAATATGTACAATTCCTGTTCCGTCTTCGGTGGTTACAAAATCGCCAATAATAATTTCAAAAGCTTTCCCTTTTGGTTTTACCCATTTAATTAACTGTTCGTATTGAACACCTTTTAATTCGCTTCCTTTGTATTCGCCAACTATCTGATATGGAATATTTTTGTCGCCTTGTTTGTATTCATCAAAAGGCAAGTCTGCATTTTTAGGGCTAAAATGAACGCTAAAAAGGTCTTTCGCCAATATTAAAGTTACAGGAATTCCGGTGTACGGATTAAATGTTTTAACCTTCACATATTTAATTCCGGAGCCAACACAAAGTGCTGTATTCGATGGCAGGGTCCACGGCGTAGTTGTCCAGGCCAGGAAGTAAACATCCGAATCAGTCCCTTCAAAAAGAAACTCTGATTTTTCGTTTCTTATGGCTTTAAACTGAGCAATTGCAGTGGTGTCTTTTACATCGCGATAGCAGCCGGGTTGATTCAATTCGTGCGAACTTAAACCGGTTCCTGCAGCCGGGGAATAAGGTTGAATGGTGTATCCTTTGTACATTAAACCTTTGCTGTATATTTTTTTCAACAACCACCAAACCGATTCAATATAACGGTTATCAAAAGTTACATACGGATCGTCCATATTTACCCAATAACCCATTATGCGCGTCAGTTCTTCCCACTCGCGAGTATATTTCATTACCTCGGTACGGCACTGCTCGTTGTATTCTTCAACAGTAATTTTTTTGCCAATATCTTCTTTGGTAATATTAAGTGCTTTTTCTACACTTAATTCCACAGGCAAACCGTGCGTATCCCAACCCGCTTTACGGTGAACACGAAACCCCTTCATAGTTTTGTAACGGCAGAAGATATCTTTAATCGCGCGCGCCATAACATGATGAATTCCAGGCATCCCGTTTGCCGATGGTGGCCCTTCGTAAAACACGAAAGTTGGATTGCCTTCGCGAGTTGAAATACTCTTGTGAAAAGTATCATCACTCTCCCAACGTTTTAACACATCTTTATTAATCTGCGATAAATCTAACTGCTTGTATTCCTGAAACTTATTCCTCATAAGAAAACCCTTATTCTACTTATTTTAAAAAACATGCAAATATAGGAATTTTTTTATGTTGAATTTGGCATTTATTTGTTTTAACAAGAATGTGTTAAGTCTATGAAAATAGAAGTAATTTATATAGCTTTTTAGTTTGATTTCAAGCGAAAATGAAACCTTAATTTTATAATTCCTCTACTTTAAAAATTATCTTTATACACCATTAATAAATTTGAAAATTAAAATAGATTTAAACCAACTTTTAATGAAACAGCTATTATCCCTTCTATTTATTTGTACTTCAATTGCATTACTTGTGGCTTGTGACTCAAAACAAGAAAAACCAAAACGCCCGAATATTCTGTTTGCCATTGCAGACGATGCATCGTGGAAACATTTTGGGGCTTACGGTTGCGACTGGGTTAAAACTCCTGCCTTCGACAGAGTTGCAAACGATGGAATATTATTTACCAGAGCTTACACTCCCAATGCAAAATGTGCTCCTTCGCGCTCGTGTATTTTAACTGGCAGAAACAGTTGGCAATTGGAAGAGGCAACTAACCACAGTCCACTTTTTCCTGAAAAATTTAAAACTTATGCCGAAGCATTGGGCGAAAATGGATATTGGGTTGGGAGCGTTGCAAAAGGCTGGGCACCTGGAAATCCCGGCAAAATAAATGGAATAAAACGTGAGTTAACCGGTCCTAAATTTGACACTCATAAACTTACTCCTCCGGCCAAATACATTTCCAATAACGATTATGCCAAAAACTTTGAAGCATTTTTGGAGGTACGACCCGAAGGACAACCTTTCTGCTTTTGGTATGGGAGCACCGAACCACATCGCAGTTACGAATTTGGAGCAGGTACTAAATATGGTGGAAAAACAAAAGATGAAATTGATGAAGTTCCTACCTTCTGGCCCGATGTTGATACCGTTCGTCAAGACATGCTGGATTATGCATTTGAAATTGAATATTTCGACAAACACCTTCAATTAATGTTACAAAAACTGGAAGCAATTGGTGAGTTGGAAAATACGCTGGTAATTGTTACGGCCGACAATGGAATGCCTTTCCCCAGAATTAAAGGGCAGGTTTATGAG